>NZ_JBAPKZ010000003.1:0-199858 GCF_037083805.1 Roseovarius sp. D0-M9
CTGCGATGGCTGAGGTCTCCGCGTCGGACGCGTCTACCGAAGGCACAACATATAGGGGCGGCTCAAGCACCGGTGCGCCCGACTACCCACACGGAACGAGAAGGGACCAAAACTCGGCGCCCGTCATGCGGTGGTGATCGCCGGTCAGCGCATAGCCGCCCGGTTTTTCGTCGATGAACAGCTCTTCGGTCAGCGCAATCCCCGACGGCTCGTCAAGCGCGCCCATGTTGACGTAATAGGTCCCATGCTGCGGGCCGGGCATCGTCAGGCGAAACCACAGGCCACTGCCGCAGCGGGTGCAAAAGGCGCGCTCGCCCCATTCGGAAGAGGTATAGACGCCGATGGTCTCGCCAGCGGAGATTTCAAGAGCGTCCGCAGGCACCTCGACCGAGGTCAGGATGCCGCCCGACCATTTTCGGCACATGCCGCAATGACAGGCACCCGCCTGCGTAAGGGCACAGGTGACGGTGAATGTCGCGGCGCCGCAAAGGCAGGATCCGGTATGGGGCATGGGATTATCCTCAAAAAACACACCGCGCTTGGCGCAGGCGCAGGGAGTTAATCTTCTGTCGCGGCAGCTTCCTCAGTCTCGTCGGTCTCGCCAGTCTCGTCTGCCTCGACAGTGTCGTCAGTCGCGGCAGGTGAGGCCGGGGCCTCAGCTTCAGCAGGCACATCGGCGGCATCATCGGCGGTGGCGTCCGCGTCCGGCGCCGTTTCGGTGCTGTCCGGCTCGGCAGCCAGCGCGCCATTCTGCCACTGGCCTGTTTCCTCCTGCCCGCTGGCATAGCGCATCGTGCCGGTGCCCTGCCGCTTGCCGTTCTCAAAGAGGCCTTCGTAGACATCGCCATTGGCGTAGGTGGCCACGCCCGTGCCGTTGATCTCACCGTTCTGCCATTCGCCCTCATAGACAAATCCGTCAGGCATCTCGATGCGGCCCTGGCCATCGCGCTGCCCGGCGGTGAAGTCGCCGGTATAGACGGTGCCATCGGGATAGGTCGCCGTGCCGGTGCCCTCGCGCTCGCCCGCGATCCAGTCGCCCTCATAGCGATACCCATCGGCATAGGTCATAACGCCCTGACCATGGTTGCGTGCGTCCTTGAACATGCCTTCATAGACCAGCCCGCTAGGATAGGTCGCGCGGCCCAGCCCCTCGATCACGCCGTCCACCCATTGGCCCTCGTATGTGGCGCCATCGGGATAGGTGATGCGGCCCTCGCCATTGGCCAGATCATCGCGGAACTCGCCCTCGTAGATCGACCCATCAGGATAGGTGACACGGCCCGAGCCCGAGATTTTGCCGGCAACCCATGAGCCTGTGTAGACATAGCCGTCGGTGCCGGTGAACGTGCCCTGACCGTCGCGCTTGTCATCGGCGAACTCCCCTTCGTAGACGTCGCCGCCCTCATAGACGACGCGGCCCGTGCCCTCGCGGCGGCCTGCCACCAGATCGCCCTCGTAGACGTCGCCGTTGGGCTGGGTCAGCGTGCCTTCTCCGTCGATCTGGCCGTCCTTCCAGAGGCCCGCATAGATCAGGCCGTCGGGCATGGTCAGCGTTCCGGTGCCGTCGCGCGCGCCGCGCTTGACTTCGCCCTCATAGGTCGCGCCGTCGGGATAGGTGATGGAGGCGCTGCCCTCCTTGATCCCTTCCAGCCAGTCGCCGTCGTAGACGTAGCCATTGGGCGAGGTCATCGTGCCGCGCCCGTGGTGCATCGCGTTCAGAAATTCGCCCTCGTAGCGCACGCCATTGGCATAGTCGGCGGTGCCGCGCCCGGTGATCTTGCCATTGACCCACTGGCCCTCATAAGTGCCGCCATCGGTAAAGACGATGCGGCCGATCCCGTTCGGCTTGCCCAGTGCGAATTCGCCCTCGTAGACCGAGCCGTTGGGAAAGCGCGCCGTGCCGCTGCCCTTGATCTCGCCCTCGATCCACTCGCCGGTATATTCATAGCCGTTTGGCAGCGTGTAAGTGCCGGTGCCATGTTGCAGCCCGTCCTTGAAGGTGCCCTCATAGACACCGCCATCGTCGTATTGCTTGGTTTCAATCGCGTCGTCCTGCGCCGCCGCACCGCCGCCGAGGGCGCCTGCGCCCATCGCCATTGAGACGGCGAATATGATCGGTCGTGCCTTGCTGGATACCATGCTCTGCCCCGGATGTCCTTGCCCGCGACATCGCGCGGCTTTTGAGGAAGTTAATGGACGGCCCCCCTCTGGGCAACGCGATTCGGTCAAATCGGCTTTCCTCCGCGCGCTCATCTGCTATCTCAGGGCCAACAAACGTAAGGAAGCGCCCATGTCCGACCGGTTTCGCCTGACCCTCGCCCAGTTGAACGCGGTCGTGGGCGACATAGACGGCAACGCCGAACAGGCAAAAACCGCCTGGGGCGAGGCCAAGGCGGCGGGCTCGGACATGCTGGCGCTGCCCGAGATGTTCATCACCGGCTACAACACCCAGGATCTGGTGATGAAGCCCGTGTTTCATCAGGCCGCCATCGCCGCCATTCACGCGCTGGCCAAGGTGTGTGCGGATGGTCCGGCCATCGCCATAGGCGGCCCCGCTCTTGAGGGGGCTGAGCTTTTCAACGCCTATTACGTGCTTCAGGGCGGGGCGGTGACGGCACGGGTGCTCAAGCATCATCTGCCGAATGAGACTGTGTTCGACGAGGTGCGCCTTTATGGCTCGGCGCCTGTCGCGGGGCCATATACCGTCGGCCCCCTGCGCATCGGCAGCCCGATTTGCGAGGATGCCTGGCATGAGGATGTGGCCGAGACGCTGGCTGAGACCGGCGCCGAGATCCTTCTGGTGCCCAATGGATCGCCCTATTACCGGGGCAAGATGGACACGCGCCTGAACATCATGGTTAGCCGCGTGGTCGAGACGGGCCTGCCGCTGGTCTATCTCAATATGGTCGGGGGACAGGACGATCAGGTGTTTGACGGGGGCAGTTTCGTGCTCAACCCCGGCGGCTCACTGGCCGTGCAGATGCCGGTTTTCGAGCGCGCGCTGACGCATGTGGATTTCCTGCGCGGGCCTGAGGGCTGGCGCGCAGAGGCTGGCGATCTGGCGCATGTGCCGGATCTGATGGAGCAGGATTATCACGCGATGGTTCTGTCGTTGCGCGACTACATGCGCAAGACGGGTTTCAAGAAGGTGCTGCTGGGCCTGTCGGGCGGAATCGACTCGGCCATCGTCGCGGTTATCGCCGCCGATGCGCTGGGGCCGGAAAATGTCCGCTGCGTCATGTTGCCGTCCGAATATACCTCGCAAGGCTCGCTCGACGACGCGCAGGCGGTGGCCGAGGCGCTGGGCTGCGGCTATGATTTCGTGCCCATCACCGAAGGGCGCGGAGCGATCACAGCGACGCTTGCGCCGCTTTTTGAGGGGACTGAGCCGGATGTCACCGAAGAGAACATCCAGTCGCGCCTGCGGGGGCTGCTTTTGATGGCGATGTCCAACAAATTCGGGGAAATGCTGCTGACCACGGGCAACAAGTCCGAGGTGGCGGTCGGCTATGCCACGATCTACGGCGACATGAGCGGGGGCTATAACCCGATCAAGGATCTCTACAAGACGCGCGTATTTGACATCTGCCGCTGGCGCAACGCCAACCACCGCCCCTGGATGATGGGGCCCAAGGGCGAGGTGATTGCGCCGCGCATTATCGACAAGCCCCCCTCGGCCGAGCTGCGCGCGGATCAGAAGGACAGCGACTCCTTGCCCGACTATCCCGTCTTGGACGCAATCCTGCAAATCCTCGTGGATGGCGATGGCAGCATCGAGGATTGCGTCAAGGCGGGCTATGCTCGCGAGGACGCGGTGAAGGTCGAGCATCTGATCTACATCAGCGAATACAAACGCTTTCAGTCCGCGCCGGGCACGCGCCTGAGCAAACATGCCTTTTGGCTCGACCGGCGCTATCCCATCGCAAATCGCTGGCGGGACGGCAGGCATAACTGAAGATTTGAGTATTTTGGGAACAATGAAAGCGCGCTTGCGCGCATTGACGCAGGAACGATATGCTGCGTGTGTGCATTGAGGGCCATACACCAAGAGGAGAATTTCATGTCCGATACCCGCCTTTTGATCCTGTTCTACAGCACCTACGGGACCAATCACGAGATGGCCGAATGCGCCGCCGGGGCCGCGCGCGAAGCGGGTGCGGACGTGAGGCTGCGCCGGGTGCGCGAGACGGCGCCGCAGGAGGTCATCGACGCCCAGGATGCCTGGAAAGCGCAGATCGAGCGGATGAAGGACATCCCCGAGGCCGCGCCTGACGACATGGAATGGGCCAGCGCTTATCTCTTCTCGGCGCCGACGCGCTTTTCGTTGATGCCAAGCCAGATGCAGGCGTTTTTCGACACGCTCGGCCCGCTTTGGCAAAAGGGCGTCATGGCCAACAAGGTCGCAAGCGCCATGACGTCGAGCCAAAGCCAGCATGGCGGGCAGGAGACGACGCTCATGCATCTGCACGCGACGCTCATCCACTGGGGCTGCGTGATCACGGCGCCCGGCTATACCGATGAAGTGATGTTTGAGTTGGGCAACCCCTATGGCGCGACGGCCATCGCGGGCGAAGTCAATGACACCGTGCGCGGCGCGATCCGCCACCAGACACGGCGCATGATCGGAATGGCGGACAAGTTGGCGGGCTGACCGGCTTTATTCCCACCAGCGGTCTATGGTGGCGATATCGTCATCGGACCAGCCAAAGTGATGCGCAAATTCATGGATCGTGACATGGGAGACCAGCTCTTCCAATGTCACATCCTCGCGCGTCTCAAGCTCTGCCAAGATCGGCTGGCGAAAGAGCCAGACGGTATCGGGCCACGGCGCAGGGTAGCTTGCGGATTTTTCGGTCATCGGGATCCCCTCGTAGAGCCCGGTCAGCTCAAGCGGATCGTCCATGCCCAGATCGGCCAGCATGCCTGCATCCGGCATATCCTCGATTTGCAGGACCACCTCGCGCGCCGCCGCCGCGAATGGTGCGGGAAGCTCTGCGATCGCGGCAAGGGCGATCTCTTCTATCCGTGCAAGAGAGGGGATTTGTGTCATGCCCACCATATGAGGCAAGCGCCGCGCGAAGGGAAGCTTCGCGCGGCGCTATTCATGTGGAGGGCCGGTCATTGGGGGGCGATCATTGGCGGCCCGAAATCATTGGCAGTCAGAACGCCTCAGAGGCGGAGCTGGTAGCTTTCAGGGACATAGCCATAGCCGTCTCCGCGCGCCTCGACAAAGCCCATGGCCGGGAAGGGCATGTGATAGCCGATGAAGGGCATCCGCTCGGCCACGAGCATGTCCAGCAATTTGCGCCGTGTTTGGGCGGCGGCGGCCTTGTCCATGTCGAACTTGACCTCCCAATCGGGCTGCTCGAGCGAAAAGACCGGGTGGTTGGCGAAATCGGCTGCGATCAGCAGGGATTTGCCTTCGCTCTCGATCCGGTAGGCCATGTGGCCAGGTGTGTGGCCGAACGCCTCGACGGCTGTAATGCCTGACGCCGCATCCTCGCCGGGGGCGATCATGGTGGTCTGCTCGGCCAATGGGCGCACCTTGGCGTCGAAGCCTTCGTTTCCGGCGGCGGACCAATGGTCGAATTCGGTGGCGCCTGCGATGTAGCGCGCATTGGCAAAGGTCGTGCCCGCCTCGCCGCTGAGGCCGCCGATGTGATCGCCGTGCATATGCGTCAGAACAACGATATCGACCTGATCGGGGGTATAGCCCGCCGCCTCGAGCGCGGCGGTGATGCCCTCGGGATTGAGGCCCGTGTCAAAAAGGACCAGCTCTTCGCCGGTGTTGACCAGCGTCGGCGTGAAAAAGAACTGGGCCGCGTCTGTCGGCAGAAAGGCGGCGCGCGCGACCTCCTCAAAGGTGGTGGCATCGACGTTGAGGCCAAAAATCGAATGAGGGTCCTCGCGCGGCGTCGTGCCTGCAAGGAGCGTCGTCACCTCGAAGCTGCCGAGTGCGACGCGGCGGTGAATTGCGGCGGAGGCGCCCATCATGGGGGCGGCGGCCCTGGCGGCATGGGCAAGAGGCAGCGCGGCGGCCGCGCCCAAAAGCGTGCGGCGGGTCATGTTGGATGTCATGTTTCAATTCTCCCTATCAGCTGCGGTGAAAGGTAGCGCACGGGATTGCGGCGCGCGCTCACGTTCGTGTGATCGCGCAGTGCCGCACCAGTCAGAGTGGTAGGCACACGCGCCAGAAACCACCGGGCCCATCGCCCAGATCGGTGCCGCCGGTGGCGTCAAGCGCGCCTGCGTCGCTGCGCAGGCCGGGCCCGGTGTCGAGCAGGACATGCGTGCCGGGCATGGGTGCAAATGCCCAGTTTTCTGCAAATCCCTCCGGGGGGGCGAGCGGCGTATGGGCGACATGCTCGACCAGTTCCTGCCGCAGAAGGGCTGTCGAGACGTAGACAAGCCGCTCCGGCGGCGTTGGTGCATAGGCGCCCGCGCCGAATGCGCGGTAGGTGTTCGTTGCCAGAATGAGCCGCGCATCCTCGGCCAAGGGACGGCCCTGATGCCGCAGGTCGCGGATGCGCCCCGTGCCGCCCTCGGTCCGGTTCCCAGAGCGGTCGTAGAGCGGCGGGGCCGCCAGATCGATCGTGTAGGTCAGCCCCGAGATGACATCGAAATCATGGCCAGGCACGTCCATGTCGCGCAGCATCTGGTCGGGCGCGCCGGGCTGGAGGGTGGCAAAGCAGATTGCCGCCCTTTCAAGCCAGTCGCGCAGGCCCGCGCCATCAATCTCGATGCCGCACAGGCTGTTGGGAAAGGGGTAGAGGTCTGCGGCGTGGCGCCGTGACAACGGGCCTTCGGGCAGATCGGTAAAGTGGCTCGGGCCGCCGCGCCCGCCGGTCTTGAAGGCAGGCGTGGCGGACACGATCGGCAGCCCTTCGTGCGGTGTTCCTGCAAGGGCGCGCGCCAGCAACTGCGTTTGCACTGCGTTCAGCGCGGCGACCGACGGATCGGGCGGCGCCAGCGCGAGATAACTGTGCAGGCGCATCGCCGCGCGGCCGATCGGTTGGCGCATGTGGCGCAGTGTCATGTCATGCGCCGGAGCCAGCGTGGCCTTCAGCGGCAGATCGCAGGGCAGGGCGGCCGCATCGCGCACCTCGGCCCGGTGGCCAGAGCAGCGCCAGCGCCCGTTCGACGCGGTCACGGTCAGGTCCAGGACGCCCAAGTGTCCGCCGCAAGCCCCCGCCATCACCGCGGGCGTGCCCGACAGCAAGCCGCGCTTGTGGTCGATGCCGGCCTTTGCGGCATCGGGGCATATCTGGCCGGCCAGCGGGAATATCTGGTGACTGTGCCCCGTCATGATCGCATCGACCCCGTCGAGGCCCGCCAGTGCAAGGGCCGCGTTCTCGGCCATCGCATCGGGTGCGCGCGCGTCGATCCCGCTATGGGCCAGCAGGATCACGATATCTGCACCATTCGCGCGCAGCTTGGGGATCATCCTGCGTGCCGTCTCGACCATATCCTTGGCGCTCAGGCGCCCGCTCAGATGCATCTGGTCCCACATCGTGATCTGCGGCGGCACAAGACCGAGGACACCCACCTTGATCGGGCGGGCAGCGCCATCGTCGCAGATAAGCGTGCGCTCCAGAATGACCGACGGCAGAACGGGCCATGGGCTCTCGTCCGTGGCGGACGGAACCTCGACATTGCCGCAGGTGACGGGGAATTTTGCACAGCGCAGCGTGCGCGCCAGCCAATCTATGCCAAAGTTGAATTCGTGATTGCCAAGGGCCGCCGCGTCATAGCCCAGATGGTTCATCGCCGTGATCACCGGGCTTGGGCCCTGCCAAGCCTCCTCCGAGCAAGTGGTCAGATCCCCCATCGGCGTGCCCTGAAGCGCATCGCCATTATCGAAAAGCAGCGTATTGGCGGCCTCGGCGCGCGCGGCGCGGATGGCTGTTGCAACGCGCACCAGCCCGTATGGCTGGCCGCCCTCGTCGGCGTAGTAATCATAGGCCATCAGGTGCGCGTGAATATCCGTCGTACCCAGCAGGCGCAGCTGTGCGGTGGCGCCTTCCGGTAGGGCGCAAAGCGTCTGAGCCTCAGGCCGGGCCCTGCGGGCTTGCACGGGCGATCCTGCGGTCATGCGCTCTCCTTTGGGTGCGGTGTCATGCGTCGTGCAACGCGGCTTTACACGTCCCATCGGGGTAATGCACCCGTAAGATATTTCAAAGAATTAGAAAACAACTTTAAAGAGAATTGATCTGCGCCGTTGCAGCATTACCACCCTTGCAAGCGCCGCTTGCGTAGAGGCGGGGATCATGGCAGGCCATCCCGATCGGATCAGGCGGGGTCGCGCGTATGAAATTGGCGGAAACAGTGACATTTGCCGGCGGGGCGCTGGACCGCGCAGGCGAATTGCGCGGCACGGATCTGGATGCGGCGATTGCCTCCGCCGGGGCCGAGACGATCCTGATGTGGCGCGGCAAGCCGCTGACCCAAGGCGAGGTGCTGGCGCCGCTGGTGCGCCTGCCGCTGGATCATCCGGTGCTGGAGGGCGCGCGCCGGATCCTTCTGGGGCGCGGGCCGGACGGCCGGTTGATCTTTGCGCATGACATATCGCACTGGGTACCCGAGGTCGCGCCTGCCTTCCTCGATACATTCGCGGACCCGACCGAGCAGCGCCACCCCGGTCTGCCGGACACTTACGTCTTTGCCGAGTTGCGCCGGATCATGACACTTCTGGACGTCGAGGATGCGGCGCAGGCCTCGACGGCGCGCGCGCTGTTTGCATGGCATGACATTCACGGGTTCTGCGCGCGATGCGGCGCGGCCAGCGATATCGTGCAGGCGGGGTGGCAGCGCATCTGCCCGGCTTGCGGCGGGCATCATTTCCCGCGCACGGATCCGGTGGTCATCATGTTGATAACGGACGGCAATTCCGCGCTGCTGGGTCGGTCGCCGGGCTGGCCCGAGGGGATGTATTCGCTGCTGGCGGGCTTTGTCGAGCCGGGCGAGACGCTGGAGGCCGCGGTGCGCCGCGAGGTGTTGGAGGAGACGAATGTGCGCGTGGGAGAGGTGAGCTATCTTGCCAGCCAGCCGTGGCCCTTCCCGGCATCGCTGATGATCGGGATGCGCGGCACGGCGCTGAGCCGTGAGGTCACCATCGATCCGGTCGAGATCGAGGATGCCGTCAGGGTCACACGCGAAGATCTGATGGATGCCTTCGGCGGGCGGCACGCGTTTCTCAAACCCGCGCGCAAAGGCGCAATTGCGCAGTTTTTACTGAGCAACTGGCTTGCGGACCGCTTGGATTGAGGCAAGAATGGCGTTCAACGATCCGCCGCCGGCCCTGACAGGCGGGCCGGTAAAAACGGGCGAAGGCAGACAGGCAGTGCGGGCAAGCAGGGCAGACACATGATTTTCACCTCACGCGAAGATATCGAGGCACCGATTGATTTCGTATTTGCACAGGTTGCGAATTTCGCCGCGCTCGAGCGCTCGATCCTGCGGCGCGGCGCCGAAGTGCAGCGCAAGGTTGACCGCACCTCTGCGGCTGCCGGAATGATGTGGGAGACATCCTTTGACTTCAAGGGCAAGCGGCGGCAGATGGAGGTGACGCTGGTGTCCTTCGATCCGCCAAGCAGCATGAGCTTCGAGGGCAAGGGCAAGGCGCTGAATTGCGATTTCTCGGTCGATCTGGTGGCATTGTCGCGCGGTCGCACGCGCCTTTCGCTGGTTGCCGAGATCAAGCCTCAAAACCTGACCGCCCGCCTGATGATCCAATCGCTGAAACTGGCGCGCGGCAATGTGACCAAGCGGTTCGAGATGCGCGTTGCGTCCTACGCCAAGGACATCGAAGATAGGTATGCAAGCTGCGCCTGAAGGCGCGGCGGGATGCCCTGCGGCGTGAGGGCGCATCGTGGTCCACGTGATCAGACGGTTTGAAATCCACAACAAGAAATACGCCTGCCACGGGAAGATGGCAGGCGCTTTTCATCGTGATTTCAAAATGCTGGATCAGTCCCTGCGCGGGTCGCGAGGGTAGACGCCCAGAATGTTCACCTGGCTGGTGAAATAGTCCAGTTCCTCAAGCGCGCGTGCAACATTTGCGTCCTCGGGGTGCCCCTCGATATCCGAATAGAACTGCGTGGCGGTAAAGGATCCGCCAACCATGTAGCTCTCCAGCTTGGTCATGTTGACGCCATTGGTCGCAAAACCGCCCATCGCCTTGTAGAGGGCGGCAGGAATGTTGCGCACTTCAAAGACGAAGCTGGTGATCATGCCCGCGGCGCCGCGTCGCGCCCTGTCAGGCTTGGGTGACATGACCAGAAAGCGGGTCGTGTTGTTGCCCTCGTCCTCAATTCCTTTCGCCAGCACATCGAGGCCATAGATGCCGCCCGCCAGCGGGCTGGCCAGCGCGGCGGTGGCGCGATCGCCAAGCTCGGCCACTTCGCGTGCCGAGCCTGCGGTATCGGCCCCGGTGATGCGGGTGATGCCATGCTCGCCCAGAAAGGCGCGGCACTGGCCCAGCAGCATGGGATGGCTCATCGCCTGCTTGATTTCGCTCAGCGGTGTGCCCGGCACTGCCAGCAGGGCGATTTCGACCCGCACGAAGGCCTCGGCGATGATATGCAGTCCACTGCCCGGCAGCAGGTGGTGGATGTCGGCCACGCGCCCGAAGGTCGAGTTTTCGACCGGCAGCATCGCCAGATGCGCCGCGCCGCTGCGCACCGCGTCGATTGCATCCTCGAAGGTCCGGCAGGGCAAGGGCGTCGCATCGGGGTAGGTCTGAATGCAGGCCTGATGGGAATAGGCCCCTGGCTCACCTTGAAAGGCAATGGTTTGGCTCATCTGGCGGCTGTCCCTTTCTTGCGGGCCCGGCCCTGCGAACAGGGTGCAGGGCCGGGCATTTGGTCGCGGAAACTATACCTTGCGCAAGGGGAGGGGAAGCGGATAGATACGCGGCCAAGAGTTATCAAATGGAAGCGTGCGCATGTTCGATACAATGACATTCACCAAAATTCTCGGCGGTTTCGCGGGCGCCTTTCTGGTGTTCCTGCTGGGCAAGTTCGTCGCAGAGACGCTGTATCACTCCGAAGTTGCCGGCCATGATGGTGAGGTTGTTCAGGGGTATTTGATCGACACCGGCAGCGAGGACAGTGGCGAGGAAGAGGCCGAGGGCCCGACCTTCGAGGAAGTTTTTGAAGCGGCTGACGCGGGCCGCGGTGAGCGCGTTTACAACCAGTGCCGCGCCTGCCACGCGCTTGAGGACGGTGCGAATGGCGCGGGCCCGTATCTTTATAATGTGGTGGGCCGCGATGTGGGCACAGCCGAGGGCTATGCCTATTCCGGCGCGCTTTCGGAGGCGGCTGACGTCTGGACCCCCGAAAACCTCAGCGCATTTCTTGAAGACCCGCAGGGCTATGCGCCCGGCACGTCCATGGGCTATTCAGGCCTCGGGGATGTCGAGGATCGGGCCAACCTGATCGCGTATCTGGATACGATTGGCGATTGATCGCCGAAACCTGACGGAAGAGGGCCGCCATTCCCATCGGGATGGCGGCCTTTTTTCATGCGCTGTGCACTGCCACGGTGCCTATATTGCAAGCAGCTTGAGGGGCATGCGCCATTTTACCCGCTTGAATGTCGCGCCCGCCCTCCTTTAGCGTGCCGCAGGTGTATATATGAAATCTCGTATGTATCTTTTGGGAGGGACGGCATGACATCGGCACATACCGCAACGCAGGCGCGCGTCAGGGCGCATCCCCCACAAGCCGCAAGGGCATGGATCATCGGGGCGTTTTCAGGCCTGGCCATCGCCGCGCTCATGGCGCAGGCCGCGTTCTCGGCGAGCGATGACAGCAGCAGCGAGAGCGATGATGCCGAAATCATCAGCAGCCACGGATACAGCTATTTCGGTGAGCTAACATATCCCGAGGATTTCCCGCATTTCGATTACGTCAATCCGGACGCGCCCAAGGGCGGTGAAATCTCGCTGGCGGTCACGGGGTCCTTCAGCTCGATGAACCCCTATTCGCGCAAGGATCGCGCGGGCGCCTATTCGTGGATGGCCTACGAGAGCCTGCTGGGCGATATGCCCGCCACCAGCGAGGGTGCCCCTGCGGATGTCTATGGCGAATCCTACGGCCTTCTGGCCGAGCGGCTGGAATATGATGTGGGCAAGAACTGGGTCATTTTCTACATGCGCCCCGAAGCGCGGTTTTCCGATGGCACACCGGTAACGGCACATGATGTGGTGTTTTCGCATAATCTGTTCCTCGAGCAGGGGCTGCAATCCTATGCCGAGGCGGTTAAGCGACGGGTGACGGGCGCCGAGGCGCTGGATGATCACACGGTCAAATTCACCTTTGCCAGCGGGATCTCGCGTCGTTCACTGGTCGATCAGGTGGGCAGCGTCCCCGTCTTTCCCAAGGCTTGGTATGAGGAAACGGGTGCCCGCCTTGACGAACCCCGCATGGATCCGGCGCCCGGATCAGGGCCTTACGTGCTGCAAAGCGCCGAGCCCGACCGCAGCATCACCTATGAGCGCAATCCCGACTATTGGGGCCGCGATTTGCCGATCAACGTGGGGCGGCACAATTTCGATACGATCAGCGTGATCTATTTCGCCGACGACTCCGTCGCGTTTCAGGCGTTTACTGCTGGCGAATATACGTTCCGGGCCGAAACCACGTCCAAGACATGGGCGACTGGCTATGACTTTCCTGCCGTGCAGGAGGGCTGGGTCAAGCTGGAAGAGATCCCCGATGGATCACCCCCAACGCCATCAGGCTTTGTCTTCAACCTTGGCCGCGAAAAATTGCAGGATGAGCGGGTGCGCGAGGCCATTGCGCTTGGCTTCAACTTCGAGTGGACGAACGAGAGCCTGCAATACGGCCTCTTCGAGCAGCGCGACAGTTTTGTTCAGGACACGCCGCTGCAAGCGATGGGCCCGCCCGAGGGGGCGGAGCTGGAGCTTCTGCAAGGCCTTGGCGACCTGATCCCCGAGGAGATGCTGAGCGAGCCTGCCGTCAGTGCCCACACTTCGGACCCCGACCGACTGACCGACCGGCGGAACCTCCGCCGCGCGATGAGCCTGCTCGACGAGGCTGGTTGGCCGGTGGATGAAAGCGGCCAGCGCCGCAATGCGGCTGGCGAGCCGCTGACGATCGAATTGCCGGTGTCTTCCGCGGGATCGGCGACCATCGGTGCCGTGGTCGAGAATTTCATCAAGAACCTGCAGGCGATGGGCATCGACGCGCGGATGAACAAGATCGACTCGTCGCAATACACGCTGCGCAGCCGCGACCGCGACTATGATATCATCTTTGATAACTACATGGCCTTCTTGCAGCCCGGCACGGGCCTGATGCAGCGCTTTGGATCCTCCGAGGCGGAGTTCAGCCTCTTCAACCCCGCCGGTCTTGCCAGCCCCATGGTCGATGCCATCATCAACGCCGCGCTGGAAACGAACGAGTTGGAGGCGCAGAACGCTGCGCTCATGGCTCTTGACCGGGCGCTGCGTTACGAGCGTTTCATGATCCCGGTCTGGTACAACGCGTCCCATTGGGTGGCCTACTGGGACAAGTTCGACCACCCCGATCCCATGCCGGCCTATGCCTTGGGTGTGCTCGATTTCTGGTGGGTCGATGCCGACAAGGCCGCTGCGCTGGCCGAGTCCGGCGAGGTGAGGTAGCACCGTATGGGGGCCTACATCCTGCGGCGTCTGTTGCTGATCATCCCGACGCTGCTGGGCATCATGGTGATCAATTTTGCCCTCGTGCAATTCGTGCCGGGTGGCCCGGTCGAGCAGGCCATCGCCAACATGCAAGGCAAGGGCGATGTCTTTGACAGCTTTGCCGGGGGCGGCAATGACGCGGGTCAGGACATGGGCAGTCAGGGCGGCGAGAGCGCCTACGTCGGCGCGCGTGGCCTGCCGCCCGAAATGATCGCCGAGCTGGAACGCCAGTTCGGCCTCGACAAGCCTGCGCTCGAGCGGTTTGGCCTGATGATGTGGAACTACATGCAATTCGATTTCGGCGAGAGCTATTTTCGCAAGATCGAGGTGACCGATCTGGTGCTGGAGAAGATGCCGGTGTCGATCACGCTGGGGCTGTGGTCGACGCTGATTGCCTATCTCATCTCGATCCCTCTTGGCGTGTCCAAGGCCGTGCGCGACGGTAGCACATTCGACACCTGGACCAGCGGCGTCATCATCGTCGCCTATGCGATCCCTGCGTTCCTCTTTGCAATCATGCTGCTGGTCCTCTTCGCGGGGGGCAGTTACTGGAAGATCTTCCCCCTGCGGGGCCTGACATCCGATGAATTCGACACATTCACCTTGGGCGGCAAGATATTGGATTATCTGTGGCACATCGCGCTGCCCGTGCTGGCCAGCACGATCGCGGCCTTCGCGACGCTGACGCTGCTGACCAAGAACAGTTTTCTCGACGAGGTGAAAAAGCAGTATGTCATCACCGCCCGTGCCAAGGGACTGTCGGAAAAGCGGGTGCTTTACGGGCATGTGTTTCGCAACGCGATGCTGATCGTGATCGCGGGATTTCCGACCGTCTTCATCGGCATCTTCTTTGGCGGCTCGGTTCTGATCGAGACGATCTTTTCGCTCGACGGATTGGGGCGCTTGGGCTTTGAGGCTGCCGTGGGGCGGGATTATCCGGTGATGTTCGGCACGCTGTTCCTTTTTGGCCTGATTGGCTTGGTGGTGAACATCTTCAGCGACCTGATGTATGTGCTGGTCGATCCGCGCATCGATTTTGAAAAGCGGGAGGGGTGATGAGACTTCGCGACCTTGCGCCCGGCGCATTCGAGGCAGATGTTGCAGGGGGGCTTTGCCCCCCGCGCCGAAACTGCGTTTCGCCGCTCCCCCCAGGATACTTGGGGCAAGAAGAAACGGGGGGCGCGCGCTGAATGACCCTCTCTCCACTCAACCAGCGCCGGTGGCGCAATTTTCGGCGCAACAAGCGTGCCTTCTGGTCGCTGATCCTCTTTGTGATCGTGTTCGGGCTGAGCCTCTTTGCCGAGTTTCTGGCCAATGACAAGCCGATCCTCGTGCAGTATCGGGGCGAGCTTTATACGCCGATCTTCAACTTTTATCCCGAAACGGAGTTCGGGGGGGATTTCAGGACCGAGGCGGTTTATCGCGACCCCGAGGTGCGTTGTCTGATTGCGTCGGGGGGGCTAGATATCTGCTTTGACGATCCCGAAGCGGTGATTGAGGATGCCGCAGACGGCGTGGTCGAAGGCGAGCAGATCGATAAGGGTTGGGCCATTTGGCCGCCTATTCCATATAGCTACGACACGCCTGTCGACCGGCCCGGCGCGGCGCCGCTGCCGCCTAATGCGCAGAACCTGCTGGGCACCGACAACACCAAGCGCGACGTGCTGGCGCGGGTGATCTACGGATTCCGCCTGTCGGTGATGTTCACGCTGATCGTGACGACGCTGGCCTCGATCATTGGTGTCGCGGCGGGCGCGGTGCAGGGGTATTTCGGCGGCTGGCTGGACCTGTCCTTCCAGCGATTCATCGAGATCTGGGCCGCGACGCCGCAGCTCTATGTCATCATCATTCTGTTTGCGATCCTGCCAAGGGGGTTCTGGCTATTGGTGGGGATAACCGTTCTCTTTGGCTGGATGGCGCTGGTGGGCGTCGTGCGGGCCGAGTTCCTGCGCGCGCGCAATCTGGAGTATGTGCGCGCGGCCAAGGCGCTGGGCGTCAGCAACGGGCGCATCATGTTCCGCCATATGTTGCCCAATGCGATGGTGGCAACGCTGACCATGCTGCCCTTTGTCATCACCGGGACCATCAGTCTTCTTGCGGGGCTCGATTTTCTGGGGTTTGGCCTGCCGTCCTCATCACCATCGCTGGGCGAGCTGACCTTGCAGGCCAAGCAGAACCTGCAGGCGCCGTGGCTTGCCTTCACGGCCTTTTTCGCTTTTGCGATCATGCTGTCTCTGTTGGTATTTATCTTCGAGGGGGTGCGCGATGCGTTCGATCCCAGAAAGACGTTTAGATGAGCCTTCTGACAGTCGAAAACCTGACCATCGCCTTTCGGCAGGACGGCGCGCTGACGCGCTGCGTGCATGGCGTCAGCTTTAGCGTTGATCGCGGTGAGACCGTCGCGCTGGTGGGCGAAAGCGGGTCGGGCAAATCCGTGACGGCACTCAGCACGGTATCCCTTCTGGGGGATGCGGCCGAGGTGGGCGGCAGTGTGCGCTATGACGGGCAGGAGCTGATCGGCGCGCCGGCCAAGCTGCTGCGAAAAGTGCGCGGCAATGACATCAGCTTCATTTTCCAAGAGCCGATGACATCGCTCAACCCTCTGCACACGCTGGAAAAACAGCTGGGCGAGTCGCTGGCCCTGCATCAGGGTCTGACGGGGGCAGAGGCGCGCGCGCGCATCGTCGAGCTTTTGACCGAGGTGGGGATTCGCGACCCCAAGAGCCGCCTTGGCGCCTATCCCCACCAGCTGTCCGGCGGGCAAAGGCAGCGGGTGATGATCGCTATGGCGCTGGCGAACAAGCCTGATATCCTGATCGCGGACGAGCCGACGACAGCGCTTGATGTCACGATCCAGGCCCAGATCCTTGCGTTGTTGGCCGAGCTCAAGAGCCGCGACATGGGCCTTTTGTTCATCACGCACGATCTGACGATCGTGCGGCGCATCGCCGACAAGGTCTGCGTCATGAAGGACGGCATGATCGTCGAGGCCGGGCCTACAGCAGACGTCTTTGACAACCCCCGCCATGACTATACGCGCAAGCTGCTCGGCGCGCACTCCGTGGGCCTGCCGGGGCCGGTGCCCGACGATGCGCCGGTGGTGGCCGAGGCCGAGAACCTGCGCGTCTGGTTTCCCATCCAGCAGGGGTTTCTGAAACGGACGGTCGGCCACGTCAAGGCCGTCAACGACGCCAGCCTGACCGTGCGAGCGGGCGAGACGCTGGGCATCGTGGGAGAGAGCGGGTCTGGCAAGACGACGCTGGCATTGGCGATGATGCGCCTCATCTCATCCACTGGGCGCATCGTTTTTTGCGGTGAGGATGTGAACGGCTGGACCACCAAGACGCTCCGCCAGCGGCGGGCGGACATGCAGATCGTGTTTCAGGACCCCTTCGGCAGCCTCAGCCCGCGCATGACCTGCGCCGAGATCATCGCCGAGGGCCTGGGTGTGCATGGTCACCCGGATGGCAAGTCCGGCAAGGGATCGCAGCGCGAGCTGGTGGCAGAAATGCTGGACGAGGTGGAGCTTCCGCGCGATGCGATGGACCGCTATCCACATGAATTTTCGGGGGGGCAGCGCCAGAGGATCGCGATCGCACGCGCCATGATCCTGCGCCCCAGACTTCTGGTTCTGGACGAGCCGACGAGCGCGCTGGACATGACGGTGCAGGTGCAGATTGTCGACCTTCTGCGGCGGCTTCAGCAGAAATACGGGCTGGCCTATCTCTTTATCAGCCACGACCTCGCCGTGGTGCGCGCCATGAGCCACAAGATCATGGTGATGAAACAGGGCGACGTGGTCGAGGCAGGCAGTGCCGAGGACTTGTTCGAGCGCCCGCAGACAGAATACGCGCAGACGCTGTTGCGCGCGGCGCTTGACCCGGTGGGGTAGGCCCCGCTCCGCGCTCCTTTGACGCACAGCCGGGTTGCGCTAGCTCATTCTCCAGTTGCAAAAGTGATTTGGAGGATTGGCCGATGGCCAGAGCTGAAAACAGAGCCGGCGCGCGCCTGATGGATCGCCCGGAATATGCGCACAAGCCCAAGCCGCTCACCTGCAGCCCGGACAGCACAGTTGCCGATGCCGTCAGCGATATGTCCGAGAAGAATTTTGGCTGTGTGATCGTGGTTGATGGCGAAAAGAAGGTCGTTGGCATCATGACCGAGCGCGACATTCTCAAGAAGCTCGTCAACAAGGGGATGGACCCCAAGATGACCAAGGTTTCGGAATTGATGACCGAGGATCCGCGCTGTGCGCGCGAGGATGATCAGATCGTCGACTGGTTGCGCGTGATGTCAAACGAGCGGTTTCGCCGTTTGCCGGTCACGGGTGAGGATGGTCGCGTCACGGCGATCTTTACCCAAGGTGACTTCGTCAGCTACACGTGGCCCGATCTGATCAATCAGGCGAGGAACCTGGTCAAGGCGCAGGTCATGGGCCGGTTTCATTATTTTCTCATTGGCGGCGGTATCTTGATGTATGCGCTGGCAATGATCATCGTTCTCAGCGTCGTTTGAGGCTGCCAGATAGGTCGACCAGATAGGCTTGGCAAGGAAAGGCCCGTCCGTCCCGGTTTCAGGGGCAGGCGGGCCTTTGACGTTCGAGTTGCGGCTCAGTCCCTGCGGCGGGCAGTCAGGTGTGCTTCGATCTCGGCCGTGCGGCGTGTGTCAAAGCGGTTGCGGCGCCCTTGGTGGCCCTCGGCCTCGGGAGTGGTGGGCAAACGAGTGGCAGTCATGAAAGATTTTGCAAGAATGTTCAGCATGGCGCGTTCCTTTGATTGGCTTGGGATGTGCTATACAGATGCGCTTTTGCGTGCGATGTTGCGAGTCTGAAAGAATTCTCATTCGTAAGGTAATCTAACATATGGATTGGCGGGCGCTTCCTCCACTCACGGCGCTCAGGGCTTTTGCCGCCTTGGCGCAAACCGGATCGGCAAGCGCTGCGGGGACGGCGCTGAATGTCAGCCATGCGGCCATCAGCCAACAGATCAAGGCACTTGAGGCGCATATGGGTCTGACGCTCGTGCAGCGCGACGGGCGCGGCCTGAGCCTGACACCCGAGGGGCGCCATCTGGCCGAGGCGCTGGATGAAGGGTTCGGTATGATCGCGCAGCGCGCTGCGTCATTGACGGGCGCAGATGCGCAGCGCCCCTTGCAGATATCGACGACGCCGCAATTCGCCGCGACCTGGCTGATGCCGCGCTTGCGTGCGTTTCAAACGCTGCATCCCAAGATCGACCTGATGGTCCATCCCTCGCCGCAGCGCGCGGATCCGGCGCCGGGCGGGGTCGACCTGGCCATTCGGTTCGGCCTCGGCGTCTGGGATGGGCTTGAGGCAGAGCTGCTCATGCCGACCGACATCGTCGTGACCGCCGCGCCCGCGCTGGTAGGGTCGCGCGCGTTCAACGCGCGCGAGGAACTGCTGGAGTATCCGTGGTTGATGGAGCTGGATCTGAGCCCGGCGTCGGACTGGATGTTTCGCGCGGGCCTGGACGAGATGCGCGGCACCTCCGTCACGCAGGTGCCCGGCAACCTGATGCTGGACGGTGCGCGGGCAGGGCATGGTATCGCGGTCATGACGGCGTCATCAGTCGAGGCGGATGTCGCGGCGGGGCGCCTGCGCATCCTTTTTCGCGATTCCGGCGAGACGGGATATTTCACCGTCACGCGGCCCGGCGTGATGCGTCCGCAAGCCAAGGCGTTTCTGCGCTGGCTCAGGTCTCAGCGTCCGGAGGCGTGACCTGCGTTGGCTGGATGAAAATAGGGCGCCGAAAGGATGGTTCCCCGGCGCCCTTCATCGTGGTGGTGGTCAGACGTTGATCGCGGCAGGCCTCAGCCCGGCTCGATCATGAAGCACGTCACTTGGCGCGATTGCAGGCGGCGACAGGCGAGATCGGCGGTCTCTCGGCTGAGGCCGAGGAAGTTGGCGTCGAAGCCGTTCGAGCGTTTGGCCACCTTGCGCAGCGAGCCGTCGAGCGTGCTCATCTCGCTCAGCGCGGTCTTCAGCAGAACCTTGCGTGCCTGATATTGGCTGGGATAACGCCCGATGTTGATGCCCCAATTGCGCCCCCCCGAGGTGGAGACGCGCGTGACGACTTCCTGAATCGGATCTGCCTCTTCGGTTTGCAGGCTGGCCAGCGTCAGGCCCTCTGGGCGCACGACGGGGCGGGGCATGTCCGGGTCAGCTGCCGTGTCGGCCTCTGCGACGGCGACGGCTGCTGTGGCCGGCGTCGTCGCCTGTGCGGGCTGCTCGGCGCCGGGCAGTGAGGCGGCGGGGATCTCGGCCTCTTGCGCGGCCTGCAACGCTTTTTCGATATCGTCCGCGGCGGCGATCAGCACCGGCTCGGCGGGGAGGGGGCGCGACTTGGGCCGCAGGCTGGACTTGACGGCGGCCGCGGCTGCCAGGCGCACTGTCTTGCCGGCCACGCCGTGTCCCTCGTCGTCACCCACGGTCACGACGCGCGTTCCGCCCGGCCCCTGATAGCGGGGCTTGGACGGAAGGTTGAAGGCGACACGGGTGGGCGATTTTCGAAATCCGAGGTCCAGCAGTTCGGCCACGCGGGCATTGCGCGTCGCTGTGGACCGGCCGCCAAAGACGGTGGCGATCACGCGCTCGCTGCCCAGCTCGGCGCTGGCAACCAGATTGAACCCGGCGGCGCGGGTGTATCCTGTCTTGATGCCGTCCGCCCCCTTGTAGGAGCGCAGCAGCCTGCGATTTGTGTGCGAGACCTTGCTAATCCCGGCATCGGCGGTGATGCGCGAGAAAAGATTGTAATACTCGGGATAGTCGTAAAGCAGGTGGCGCCCCATGATCGTCATGTCGCGCGCGGTCGACAGGTGCCCCTCTTCGGTCAGGCCGTGCATGTTCTTGAATGTGGTGCGGGTCATTCCGAGGGCCTGGGCCGTTCGGTTCATCCGGCGGGCATAGGCCGCCTCGGTGCCCTCGATGGCCTCGCCGATGGCGGTGGCGGCATCATTTGCCGATTTCACGGCGGCGGCGCGGATCAGGTAGCGGAGCTTGATCCTTTGCCCGGATTTCAGACCCAGCTTGCTCGGCACCTCGTTTGCGGCGTTTCTGGTGATGACCACCTCGTCATCAAGGCCGATTTCGCCGTTCTCGATTGCCTCGAAGGCGACATAAAGCGTCATCATCTTGGTCAGGGAGGCGGGGTGCAAACGCGCGTCGGCGTTTTCTGCATGCAGCACCTCACCCGTCCGGGCATCTATGACCATCGCCGCATAGGGCGCCGCTACCGCGCTGAGCGGCAAGACAACAAACATCCAGAGCGTTGCGAACGCCCACAGACCCAGCCTGATTGGCCGCCTGTTCCGGTTTTTCATGGAACCACTCTTTTCACTGCCTCACGCCGCCGATTTGCTCGACTGGTATTCTTTATGGCGTTAAAGGTATCACATGACTTGTTTCGAATAAAGTCTTCTATTCAATGGAAGTTATACGCCCAAGCGGTATGGTGCGACTATATGTTGCGCCACCGGATGGGATATGCACAATACTGGCGATTGTGGCGGAACTGTGGCCATGCAGCCGCTTTTGAGAGGCGGGTCGTTACCGGGGCGGGGCCATCGCGGCCACAGGTGCGTGCCGATGGCACGTCGTCAGGTGATCGTTGACCAGCCCGCAGGCCTCCATGAAAGCATAGACGATGGTCGGACCACAGAATTTGAACCCGCGCCGCTTCAACTCCTTGGAGATTTCCGTGGAAAGGGGGGTGTGCGTCGGCACATCGGCATGGCTTTGCCACGCGTTCTGGAGCGGCGTGCCGCCGACATAACTCCATAAAAACGTATCAAACCCGCCCTCGTCTTCGATCTGGCGCCAAGCGCGGGCGTTGGTGATCGTCGCCTCGATCTTGCCCCTGTGGCGGATGATGCCGGGATCGTCCAACAGGCGCGCCACGTCCGCCTCGCCCCATTCGGCGATGATGTCGGGGTCGAACCCGGCAAAAGCGGCACGAAAGTTATCCCGCTTTTTCAATATGGTTATCCAGGATAGCCCGGCCTGAAACCCATCTAGGATCAGCTTCTCCCACAAGGCGCGACTGTCCCATTCAGGCACGCCCCATTCGGTGTCGTGATAGTCGATGTAGATTTCTTCGGGCCCAGCCCAGGCGCAGCGTTGGCACATATGAACAATACTCTCTATCGGACCCATGCGTCTTAAGTCTTCCTTAGGGCATGAGGCGCAAGTTAGGCACACTTCAATCGGAGCGAGTCATGCCAGATCATCGCACAGAAAAACAGAAGATAGGGAAATGGGCGGATGTGCCTCACGGGCATCATGATCCGTTGTCATATGCCATTACTGCAAGGGATAAATCGATCATCGAAATGGTCGATGATGCGGTGCGTCACAAACAGGTCATGCTGGCCTTTCAGCCTGTCGTGCCGACCGGTCAGGCCGACCGCGTCGCATTTTACGAGGGGTTGGTCCGCGTTCTGGACGCGACGGGGCGCATTATCCCTGCGCGTGAGTTCATCGGTGCGATTGAAACGACCCAGACGGGGCGGATCATTGACTGCCTCGCGCTGGAAAAGGGTCTGCGCACACTGTCGATGCATAGCGAACTCAGGCTCTCGATCAACATGTCGGCGCGCTCCATCGGGTATTCACGATGGATGCGCACGCTCCACAAGGGGCTCGATGCCCATCCGACCGTGGGCGAGCGTCTGATACTGGAGATCACGGAAAGCTCGGCGATGTTGGTCCCCGAACTGGTCACGGGCTTCATGAATGAAGTGTCGCAACGCGGGGTCAGCTTTGCCTTGGATGACTTCGGTGCCGGATTTACGTCGCTGCGGTATCTCAAGGATTTCTATTTCGACATTCTCAAGATCGACGGCCAGTTCATTCGCGGTATTGCGCAGGATGCCGACAATCAGGTGCTGACGACGGCGCTGGCCACGATCGGGCGTCAGTTCGATATGGTCACCGTCGCTGAAAACGTCGAGCGTGCGGATGACGCGGAATACTTGGCTGCAATCGGCATTGATTGCCTTCAGGGCTATTATTATGGCGCGCCAACGGTCAAGCCAGTCTGGCTTCAACCCGAAGCGCGCCGGGGCGTCGCCTGACGCAGGCCGTGCGCATGCTCCACGCATTCAGCAGTCGGAGAATGATCGGGCAGGTTGCCGCAGTGCAGTCCATGGGATATGAAATCTGCAAGTGGCGGTCCGGTGAGGTTGGGGCCGCTGTCACCATGGTGGAGGAACTCCTATGACCAAAGTCGTTATCGCATCTGCCGCACGCACTGCTGTCGGCTCTTTCGGGGGCGCATTCGCGACCACGCCCGCACATGATCTGGGAGCCGCCGTGCTCGAGGCTGTCGTCGCCCGCGCAGGAGTCGAAAAGGGCGAGGTATCTGAGACGATTCTTGGCCAGGTCCTGACGGCCGCACAGGGCCAGAACCCGGCGCGCCAGGCGCATATCAATGCGGGCCTGCCCAAGGAAAGCGCCGCATGGAGCATCAACCAGGTTTGCGGGTCGGGCCTTCGCGCCGTGGCGCTGGGGGCACAGCACATCATGCTGGGCGATGCATCCATCATTTGCGCGGGCGGCCAGGAGAACATGACGCTCAGCCCGCATGCCGCGAACCTGCGCGCGGGCCAAAAGATGGGCGACATGTCGATGATCGACACGATGATCCGTGACGGGCTGTGGGATGCCTTCAACGGGTATCACATGGGCCAGACCGCTGAAAATGTCGCCGAGCAGTGGCAGATCAACCGCGAGACGCAGGACGAATTCGCGCTCGCCAGTCAGAACAAGGCCGAGGCGGCGCAGACGGGTGGCAAGTTCGACGACGAGATCATTTCCTTTACCGTCAAGACGCGCAAGGGCGAGACGACGATCGACAAGGATGAGTATATCCGCCACGGCGCGACTATTGAGGCAATGCAGAAGATGCGCCCTGCCTTCTCCAAGGATGGCAGCGTCACGGCCGCAAATGCCAGCGGCATCAATGACGGCGCGGCGGCGACCCTCTTGATGAGCGCGGACGAGGCGGAAAAGCGTGGTATCGAGCCGCTCGCCCGCATCGCCAGCTACGCGACAGCGGGTCTCGATCCGTCGATCATGGGCGTGGGCCCGATTCATGCCAGCCGCAAGGCACTGGAGAAGGCGGGCTGGAGCGTGGATGATCTGGACCTTGTCGAGGCGAACGAGGCGTTTGCCGCGCAGGCCTGCGCGGTCAACAAGGAAATGGGCTGGGATCCGGCGATTGTGAACGTCAACGGCGGCGCCATCGCCATCGGCCACCCCATCGGCGCGTCGGGCTGCCGCGTCCTGAACACATTGCTGTTCGAGATGAAGCGCCGCGGCGCCAAGAAGGGCCTCGCCACGCTCTGCATCGGCGGTGGCATGGGCGTTGCACTCTGCGTCGAGCGGGACTGAATACGGCTTGGCGCCACATCGGCAATTCGGCACAAGGGCACCCATTCGGGTGCCCTTTTTCGTCGCCAGCGCTTGCACAAGCTATGTGAGTGTTTAATCTGCCAAATAGACGCTAGCAGTTAAATTTCCCAAATATTAGTATTTGGGTAATAAAATTGCGAATTGAGGACGCGACCGAAGGGTTTCGCAGAATGGGAGGAGACGAGACAATGACAAGAACGGCACTGGTGACGGGGGGCACGCGCGGGATTGGCGCGGCGATTTCAAAGCAGCTGAAGGCGGATGGTTGCACCGTCGCCGCGACCTATGCAGGCAATGACGAGGCGGCCAAGACCTTTACCGAAGAGACGGGCATCGCCACCTACAAATGGAACGTCGCCGACTACGAGGAAAGCGCGGCAGGCATTGCGCGCGTCGAGGCGGATCTGGGGCCAATCGACATTGTCGTTGCAAATGCCGGGATCACCAAGGACGCACCGTTTCACAAGATGACCCCCGAGCAATGGCATCAGGTGATCGACACGAATCTGACCGGCGTCTTTAACACCGTGCACCCGGTCTGGCCCGGCATGCGCGAGCGCAAGTTCGGCCGCGTGATCGTCATCAGCTCGATCAACGGGCAAAAGGGACAATTTGCCCAAGTCAACTACGCGGCCACCAAGGCGGGTGACCTTGGCATCGTCAAGTCACTGGCCCAAGAGGGCGCGCGCGCAGGGATTACGGCCAATGCAGTCTGCCCCGGCTATATCGCGACCGAGATGGTCATGGCCGTTCCGGAAAAAGTGCGCGAATCCATCATCAGCCAGATCCCCACCGGGCGTCTGGGTGAGCCAGAGGAAATCGCGCGCTGCGTGTCATTCCTTGCTGCCGACGGATCGGAATTCGTCAACGGATCGACAATTTCGGCGAATGGTGCGCAGTTCTTTGTCTGAACGCACGCTTTGAATGTAGAAAAGGGCCGGTGCGCATTGCACCGGCCCTTCGCATACCTTGTCGTCAGAAAAAATCAGGTGCCCGAAAGCCTGGCAATCTCTTCCTTCAGCTTCAATTTCTTTTTCTTCATTTGTGCCACATCAAGGGTGCTGACGCCGGGGGCGCGCTGTGCTTGGTCTACTTTGGCCGACAAGTCCTGATGTTTTTTCTTCAGTTCCTCGATATGCGAACCCAGACTCATGAAAGCACTCCTCTATGATTGTGTACGAATTGTAACAGGACGAGTGCAGCACAAAAATTGCGTTCTGTCACGCCGCAGGCGCAGCATGGGGGCGAGATTTTGCTTAGAACTTGATGAAAGATGTCGAAAAACAAGGCATCGCGCATCTGCGACATTTCGGCTCAGGTGCTGTCCGGCACCTCGATGCCGTTGTCGCGCAGTGCCTCGGCGGCATCGTCCCAATCATCCGGATGGACCATCAAACGCCTTGGAAATATGCCGATGCCACCCTCGAGGACGCTCATGTTTACGTCCATTTCAAAGCAGTCTATACCCTCGCCCTGAAGCAGGGCCTGAGCGAAGGCGATGGTGGACATGTCGGTCGTGCGCAGCAACTGTTTCATGAGAACGATCTAGGCATATGTGCCGCTTTTGTCGAGCGGCGTTAAATGGAATGGGTGGGGTTTGGACCAGGTAACGAGCAAACCGCATGACCGGCTGGCTGCCCGGTTCGAGGCCAAGCTGGACAGCGTCGGCGCATTGATCCGCGCGCGCATGGAATCGCGCCATGCCCCCCGCATTCCCGAGGTGACGGCGCATCTGGTCGGTGCCGGCGGCAAGCGTTTGCGCCCGATGCTGACACTGGCGGCCGCCGATATCTGTGGCTATCGCGGCACGGATGACGAGAAGCTGGCCGCAACGGTCGAATTCATTCATACTGCCACGCTCCTGCATGACGATGTCGTGGATGAGAGCAGCCAGCGCCGGGGCAGGGCGACGGCAAATCTGCTGTGGGACAACAAATCCAGCATTCTTGTCGGCGATTATCTCTTTTCACGCTCTTTCCAGCTGATGGTCGAGACGGGCAATCTGCGCGTGCTGGATATTCTGGCGAATGCATCGGCCACGATTGCCGAGGGTGAGGTGTTGCAACTGACCGCGGCGCGCGATCTGGCTACGACCGAGGACATCTATCTTCAGGTCGTGCGGGGCAAGACGGCGGCGCTATTTTCCGCGGCGACCGAGGTGGGCGGTGTAATTGCAGGCGCGCCCGATGATCAGACGCAGGCCCTTTTCGATTATGGTGACGCGCTGGGCATCGCCTTTCAGATCACTGATGATCTTCTGGATTTTCAAGGGGATACGGCGGCGACCGGCAAGAATGTCGGGGATGATTTCCGTGAACGCAAGCTGACCTTGCCGATTATCAAGGCGGTTGCGCAGGCGAATGAAGACGAGCTTGGGTTCTGGCGCAGGACGATCGAGCAGGGCGATCAGCACGAGGGCGATCTGGACCGTGCGATGCAGGTGATGGCATCACACAGCGCGCTGGATGCGGCGCGCGCTGATGCACTGGCTTGGGCCGCGCGCGCGACCGATGCGCTCAGCGTTCTGCCGGATCATCCGGTGCGCGGCATGTTGTCGGATCTGTCGGACTACGTGGTCGCACGCATCACCTGAGCGCGCGCGGCGCTCAAACTGCGTTGAGACGCGTGGCGGCCACCCACCAGCCCGAATGACTTTCCTGAAGGCGCCCTGCGGCCGAGGCCGCCGTCTCGGCGTCGCCGTAGATGCCAAAGCAGGTCGCGCCCGATCCGGACATGCGCGTCAAGAGGCACCCCGGCGTCACGCTGAGCGCGCCAAAAATCTGTTCGATCACCGGCTCTGCCGCGATGGCGGCCTCCTGAAGGTCGTTGCGCTGTCCGTTGAGCCACGAAATCAGCGCGCCCGCGTCGCAGTCGCTGGGCAGCATGTCCGGCATCGGCGCATTGTCACGCTTGGCAAGGTTGCGAAACACCTCGGCAGTCATCACGGGCACGTTCGGATTGACCAGCACGGCATGCAGTTCGGGCAATCCGGGCGCGGGAGAGATCTTCTCGCCGATGCCGCCCATGCGGGCGGCACCGCTGGGGGCCGCGCAGCAGATATAGGCATCGGCTCCAAGATCTTGCAGGTCCTCGGGAATGTCGTGACCCGTCATCTTGGAGAGGGCGCGCAGGGTCGCTGCGGCATCGCTTGATCCGCCGCCGATACCGGCGGCCACGGGCAGGCGTTTGTCCAATGTGATGGCGGCAGTGGCGCCCATCAGGCGCGCCGCGCGGATCACCGAGTTATCATCGCCGCGTGGCGTTCGCTCGGCCATCGGGCCGGTCAGCGTCAGGCTGGTGCTATCGGCTCTGCGGGCGCTGATGCGGTCGCCGATATCGGCAAACATCACCAGCGAATCGAGCGTATGATAACCGTCAGCGCGCTGGCCGGTGACATGGAGAGTCAGATTAACCTTTGCCGGGGCAAAGACTTCGATCACGTCATCATTCATCAGGGCGTGCTCATCCTTCATTTCCGCTCACTTTCAGGGGCTCGGCGCCCTCTTCTTCCAAAACCACATCCAGGCCGACTTCCAGTTTGCGGCGAATCCGCTCCGGCTCGACATCCGGCGCCGGGCCTTCGTCATTGATCAGCGAGAGCGCCCTGCGCCATTGAAAGCGTGCCTCTGTCGTGCGCCCGACGGCCCACATGGCATCGCCCAGATGATCGTTGACCACAGGGTCGACGGCATAAAGCTCGGCCGCGCGTTCCAGTGTCACGACAGCCTCCTGATACCTGCCAAGGCGGAATTGTGCCCAGCCGAGGCTGTCGACAATAGCACCGCTGTTGGGCTCGGCCTCGACGGCGCGTTCGATCATGTCCAACGCCTCGTCCAGCTTCTGGCGTTGCTCGACCAGTGAGTAACCCAGATAATTCAGAACCATCGGCTCATCGGGGTTCAGTTCCAGCGCGCGGCGAAAATCGGCCTCGGCTTCGGGCCAGATGCCTTGCCGCTCGTAGCTTATCGCGCGGGAGTAATAGACGAACCAAGGCTCGTCTCCGTCCCTTTCAGCATAAAGGTCCAGTGCCGCATCGTAGGCCGTGACGGCCTTGGCAAAATCCTCGTTCTGGCGGTAGAGATCGCCCGCCGAGGCATGGACCAGCGCGACCTGTGGATGCGTCTCGCGCAGTTTGGCCACCACCTCGATGGCCCCCTCCAGATCGCCGGAGCTGCGCAGCGCCTCGGCGCGCCCAAGCTCGGCTGTGTAATAGGCGGGGGCGTCGCGCGGCACGCGGGCGAACGCCTCGGTCGCCAATTCATAGCGTCCGAGTTGCTCCAGAAGCTCGCCGGTCATGATGATGGCATCAACATCCGTGTCATCCAGAAATTCGGCCATGCGGCTGTAAAGCAAAACATAATCAGGACTGGTGTCCTGCAGGAGAGCCATGCCCAGCGACAGAAAAACCTCGCCGATGCCCTGCGCGGGCGTCTCGATCCGGCCCAGGTTCAGGGCCTCGCCCGCCTCCAGCTTGGCGCGCATATCGACGATCTGCGGGTCGGGATCGCTGCCGAAGGTTTCGTCGAGAACCTCGATCGCATCCTCGTGGCGCTCAAGTTGGCTGAGCACTTCGACCCAGGCGATGACGCTTCGGCGCGTGGTTTGCATGGGGCCGTCGCTCTCGCCGGCATAGATATCGTCCGCGCTCTCGAAGTCACCGACCGAAGCCAGCGCCAGCGCCTTGTGATAGATGGCAAGGCCGCGCAGCCCCGGCTCGGCGGCGATGGTGTCGAATTTCTCCAGTGCCGCGCTCATGTTGCCTTGGCCCAGTGTGGCCCAGGCGCTGATGAGGCCGTCGGCCAGCGGCCCGACCCCTTGCTCGGCCTCGATCCGGGCGATGACGGCGTCGTAATCGCCCTCCATCACGTCATTGCCCAAGAGGACCATCTGAGCGACCTGGCTGCGAACATCGGCCTCGTCCATGCGCTGGGCAACGGGAATGGCGCGCTCGATCTCGCCGGTGGCCAGAAGGGCGCCAACGGCGCTTTCCATCAGCAAGGGGTTGTCGGTATCCGTGCGAAGCGCCTCAAGCGCGTATTTCGCCGCCGCCGCAAAGTCGCTGTCATAGCGCGCTTGTCGCGTGGCAAGGTAGGGACCGGACGCCTCTTGGGTCACAAGCTCCTCGGCCATGACCTCATCTGCCGCTATAGTTTGAGCCGCGACCTGGGCGGGCAGGGCGGTGTATGTAGGGGCCGCGAGGGCCAGAATGGTCAGAAATCGGAATGTCACGCGCGCTGCCCCTAATGTGATGGTTCGTGATCGTTGCGAGCAACGTAATGCGACGCCAGCCCAAGGGCAATGCAGGCCAGCGCATCAGCGCGGGCCCGCTTATGACTTCTGCGTGTGTGCAGGCCCTTCAGGGGGCGCTACATGTTCGGATAATTCGGCCCGTCGCCGCCCTGCGGCACCGTCCAATTAATGTTTTGTAACGGGTCCTTGATGTCGCATGTCTTGCAATGCACGCAATTCTGGAAGTTGATCTGGAAGCGCGGCGCCTTGCCCTCCTCCTCGATGAACTCATAGACGCCGGCCGGGCAATATCGCGCCGATGGGCCTGCATATTTCGGCAGGTTCACCTCGACCGGGAGGCTGGGATCCTTGAGCTTGAGGTGCGCGGGCTGGTTTTCCTCATGGTTGGTCATCGAAAAGCTGACATTCGTCAGTCTGTCAAAGCTCAGCTTGCCGTCAGGCTTGGGATATTCGAGTTTCTTGTGCTTCTCAGCCGGCTCGGTCGCCTCGGCGTCGCTTTTGCCGTGGCCCAGCGTGCCCAGCAGCGAAAAGCCGAAGCTGTTGGTCCACATGTCCATCCCGCCCAAGGTGAGCGAGGCCATGAGGCCATGCTTGGACCACAAGGGTTTGACGTTGCGAACTTTCTTGAGATCGTCGCCGATGTCGCCCGTGCGCACCTCGGTCTCGTAGTCGTTCAACTCGTCACTGCTTCGACCTTCCTTGATCGCTGCATGAGCGGCTTCGGCAGCGGCCATTCCCGAGAGCATCGCGTTATGGTTGCCCTTGATGCGCGGCACGTTGACCATACCGACCGAGCAGCCCAGCAGCGCCACGCCCGGTGCGACCATCTTGGGCATCGACTGATAGCCGCCCTCGCTGATGGCGCGGGCGCCATAGGCCACACGCTTGCCGCCCTTCAAAAGCTCGGCCACCATCGGGTGATGCTTGAACTTCTGGAACTCCATGTAGGGATAGAGGTACGGGTTCTTGTAGTTCAGGTGGACGACAAAGCCGACATAGACCTGATTGTTATCAAGATGATAGATGAAGGATCCGCCGCCCGCATTCTTGCCCAGCGGCCAGCCCATCGTATGCGTGACGCTGCCCGCGCTATGCTTGTCAGGGTCGATTTCCCAGATTTCCTTCATGCCGAGGCCGTATTTCTGCGGCTCGTGCCCGGCGGCCAGATCGAACTTGGCGATCACCTCCTTGGAGAGTGATCCGCGCACGCCCTCACCGAGGAAGACATATTTGCCGTGCAGCTCCATTCCCGGCTCGTAGTTGGGGCCCTCGGTGCCATCGGGATTGCGGCCGAACTCGCCCGCGACGACGCCCTTGATGCTGCCGTCCTCCGCATAGACGAGCTGCGAGCAGGACATGCCGGGGAATATTTCGACACCCAGCTCTTCGGCCTGTTCGGCCATCCAGCGGCAGACATTGCCCATCGAGACGATGTAGTTGCCATGATTGCTCATCAGCTTGGGCATCGGAAAGTTGGGGATCCGCACCTGTCCGCCTTCGCCCAGAAGGTAGAACTTGTCATCCGTGACCGGCACATTCAGGGGAGCGCCCTTGGCCTTCCAGTCGGGGATCAGGCGATCAAGGCCCACAGGATCGAGCACGGCGCCTGAAAGGATATGCGCGCCCACCTCGCTGCCTTTTTCCAGCACGACGACATCCAGATCGGCATCGAGCTGCTTGAGCCTGATCGCGGCCGAGAGGCCAGCGGGGCCAGCCCCGACGATGACCACATCGTACTCCATTGTCTCACGTGCCTGATCGGCCATCCGATGTTCCTTATCTGAGGGCCCTGTGCGGGCATTTCACGTCCGCGAAGTCCTAACGCGGCGCGCGAAGGATAGTCAAATCAAACACGAACCTCCCCCGGGTGCAAAACGGCATTTCGCCGCTCCCGCGATGCGATTGCGCGCCCAAGTTGGATGCCCTATTGCAAAGCCCCGCGCGCTCAGGTCATCCTTGTGCGGTAGCAAAGACGAAAGGCGGCAGCGCAGGGAGGAACCGCGCGGCCGATAAGGGAGTATCATGGACAAACTACCGATGACACGTGGCGGTTACGATGCGCTCAATGCCGAGCTGAAGCAGCTGAAATCGGTGGAGCGTCCGGCCATCATCCGCGCCATCGCCGAGGCGCGCGAGCATGGCGATCTGTCTGAGAACGCCGAATACCATTCCGCCCGCGAAAAGCAGAGCTTTATCGAAGGCCGGATCAAGGAACTGGAAGGCGCACTGGGCCTGTCCGAGGTGATTGATCCCAAGAAACTGTCGGGCGCGATCAAGTTCGGCGCGACCGTGACACTGGTCGATGAGGATACGGAAGAGGAAAAGACCTGGCAGATCGTGGGCGAGCATGAGGCCAATATCGAAAAGGGCCTGCTGAACATCAAATCGCCCATCGCCCGTGCCCTGATCGGCAAGGACGAGGGCGACAGCGTCGAGGTGCACACCCCCGGCGGCGACCGTGCCTACGAAGTGCTGAAGATCCAGTATATCTGAAAAGGCGCCGGTGATGCCCCCCTCGAATTCAGCGACCAGCAAGGTGAGCGCCCAGACGGCCGTGGCAGCCGGCAGCAAGTCGCCTCCCTCTGGTGCTGCCCCTTCTGACCCAAGTCTGTCGGCCCCTGAAAAGGTCGCGCTGGTGCTGTCTGTGCTTTGGCTGGCGCTGGCGGCTGTGGTCTTTGCAGTCTTCGGGCTGGGCGGCGCCGAGGGCGCGTTGGGGTTTCTGGTCATCGCGCTGGTCATCTTCTTGCCGGTCGCGATGATCTGGGTCGCCGCCACGGCGGCCCGCACCGCGCGCATCATGCGCGAGGAGAGCGCGCGCCTGCACGCGGCCATAGATGCCATTCGGCAGGCCTATATCAGTCAGAGCCAGAACCAGAATACTCCGGGCAGTGACGACAAGACGGTTGCACGCAAGCTGGACGAAATTGCCGCTGCGCAACGCAAGACCGAGGCGGCGATGGCCACATTCTCGTCGATCCGGCCCATGGCAACCACCAGTCAGCCGCCGCGCCGGGCTGCCGTGCCAGTGCAGCCTGCGCCAAGCGATGATGCGCAGGTGTCGCTGCCTCTGGGCACGCAGGCCGAGGATCTGCGCCCGCCGCTGGATCGCGCGGATTTCATTCGCGCGCTGAATTTCCCCGAGACGGCCGAGGACAAGGAGGGATTTGCCGCACTGCGCCGTGCGCTCAAGGACCGGCCCACGGCGCAGTTGATCCAGGCGGCGCAAGACGTGCTGACCCTGCTCAGCGAGGATGGGATCTATATGGACGATTTGCGCCCGGATATGGCCCGGCCCGAGACCTGGCGCAACTTTGCCGGCGGCACGCGCGGGCGCGCCATCGCGGCGCTGGGGGGTATCCGCGACCGCTCGTCCTTGGCGCTGGCGGCGGCGCGGATGAAGAGCGATCCGATTTTCCGCGATGCCGCCCATCATTTTCTGCGCCGCTTCGACCAGATGTTCAGCAGCTTTGCCGACGATGCCAGCGACAGCGACATCTCGGATCTGTCCGACACGCGCACGGCGCGCGCCTTCATGCTGCTCGGGCGGGTTGCGGGCACGTTCGACTAAGCCCGGCGGCGCGCCGGATTGCTGGCCGGGCGCGTGAGTATTTAAAGAACAATGAAAGCCCGGGGCGTTACGGCCTTTGAGCTGAGGCATCAGCCAAAGGTGTGGCGAGTGCATAGCTCATGTTGGGCATTCATACCTCTTGCGCGGCAAGGCGCGAGGTGCGCCGGGTGATCGCCATGCGCCGCAGAAAGGCGGCGATGAAGATCGCGGTCAGCATCAACACGATAGTGGCCGCGGGCGCGGAATCAAGAAAGAAGCTGACATAGGTGCCGCCCAGCATCGCGGCCACGCAGACCAGCACCGACACCCACAGCATCCGACCAAAGCTGCGCACCAGAAGGAAGGCGATCGCGCCGGGCGTGACCAGGAGCGCCACGGCCAGGATCAAGCCGACCGAGCTGAGCGTGGCCACGATGCAGAGCGACAGCGCGGTCAGCAGCGCGTAATGGAGAACTCCGGTGCGCAGACCTGACGCCTTGGCCTGTGCCGGATCGAATGCATGCAGCAGCAGATCGCGCCATTTCAGCGCGAGAAGGCCGGTGACGGCCAGTGCGATCAGGCCCGAGGTCCAGAGATCGGGGCGGCCAACGCCCAGCATGTTGCCGAAGAGGATATGATCGAGATGCTCGTTCGTGGTGATCGAGGTATACATCACGATCCCGAGGCCAAACATGCCGGAGAAGACGACACCCATCACAGTGTCCTCCTTGACCCGGCTGTTGTGCGACAGATACCCTGTTGCCAGCGCGCAGGCCATGCCCGCGCCGAACGCCCCCACGATCAGCGGCAGACCCAACATCCAGGCCAGTACGATCCCCGGCAGTGTCGCGTGACTGACGGCATCGCCCATCAGCGCCCAGCCCTTGAGCACCATGAAGCACGAGAGCATTGCCGTGGGCGGCGCGACAAGGAGCACGATCAGGAAGGCGTTCTGCATGAAGGGAAACTGGAACGGCAGGAGGAGCGTGTCGATCATGGGCGCAGCTTTCCGGTCTGTGCGCTCGCCCTATGGTCAGGGACCGCGTCGCGGCCGCCGGCGGCCTTGCGCCGCGCGGCCAGCATCCCGTGCTTGGGCGCGAAAAAGAAGGCGATGAGGAAGATCACGGTTTGCAGCACCACGATGATGCCGCCCGTCGCGCCGTCGAGGAAATAGCTGGCATAGGCGCCGAGAAAACTGGTGAGTGTGCCGATCAGGACAGACACAACGATGAGGCGTGGGAACCGGTCGCACAGCAGATAGGCCGTGGCGCCGGGGGTGACGACGAGCGCGATCACCAGAAACGCACCGACCGTTATCATCGCGGCGACGACCGCAGCGGACAGCAGGATGAAGAAGACGGCCTTGAGCAGGTCTGGCCTGAGGCCGATCGTGCGCGCGTGATTTTCATCGAAGAAGACGACCATGAGGTCTTTCCATTTGGCCAGAAGCACCGCCAGCGCGACAAAGCCGATGATGGCCAGTTGCAGCGTATCCTCGGGCGTGATGGCCAGAATATTGCCCATGATGATCGTCTGGATGCTGACCGACATGGGCGAGAGCGACACCATGAAGAGGCCGAGCCCGAAGAACGAGGTGAAGATGATGCCGATGATGACGTCGATCTTGAGCCCCGAGCGCCCCGACAGGAACAGCATGGATCCCGCCGCCAGACCGCCAGCGATGAATGCCCCAAGCGCGAAGGGCAGCCCCAGCATGAAGGCTCCGGCAACGCCCGGCACGACCGAATGGCTCAGCGCGTCGCCGATCAGGGACCACCCCTTGAGCATCAGGTAGCACGACAGGAACGCGCAGACCCCCCCTGTCAGCGCTGAGACCCACATCGCGTTGAACATGTAGCTGTAGGAAAAGGGCTCAAGCAGGGTCTGGATCATTCGGCGTCGCCTGCCTTGGCCGGTTTGGCCTTCTTGCGGCGTTCGCCATAATGGACAAAGGGCCGCTCGTCATCGGTGATGATGCGCAATTCGCGCGGATCATCGTCCTCATGCAACTCGTCTCCGCGCAAGGTGAAGTGGCGCAGCACGCCGCCGAACGCCTCTTCGAGGGTGTCGCGGGTAAAGACCTCATCGGTCGGCCCGTATGCCAGCACGGTGCCCTTGACCAGTACGGTGCGATCGCAGAATTCGGGCACCGAGCCAAGGTTATGCGTCGAGACCAGCATCACGCGGCCCTCGTCGCGCAGCTCGCGCAAAAGGGCGACGATCTGCTCTTCGGTCTTGACGTCGACGCCGGTGAAAGGCTCGTCGAGCAGGATCACCTGACCGTCCTGCGCGAGGCTGCGGGCGAGAAAGACGCGCTTGCGCTGGCCGCCCGACAATTCGCCGATCTGGCGGTGGCGAAACTCGGACATCCCGACGCGGGACAGGGCGGTGTCCACGGCGGCGCGGTCGGCCGCGCGGGGGCGCCGCAAGAAGCCCATGTGGCCATAGCGCCCCATCATCACCACGTCCTCGACCAGCACCGGAAAGGCCCAGTCGACTTCTTCGGACTGGGGCACATAGGCGACGAGGTTGGCGGCAAGAGCCTCCTTGACCGATTTGCCCAAAAGGCGGATCTGGCCGCTTGAGGCGGGCACGAACCCCATGATCGCCTTGAAAAGCGTGGACTTTCCCGCGCCATTGACGCCAACGAGGGCGGTGATCGTGCCGCGCGGGATCTGGAACGTGGCATCGCGCAGGGCCGTATGGCCGTTGCGGTAGGTCACGGTGACGCCGGTGGCGGTGATGCCGTCCATGGGGGGCTCTGTGCTGCCCTCTTGGGCATCGCCCGAGCGTGTCTGTTCCGCCGTCATATGTAACCTTGAGTTGTTCATGGCATGAGGTAGCGCATAAGGCCCCGCTGCATAGTCCGCCTATGGCTCCAGCTTGTCTGCGATGGTTTCAGCATTGACGCGCAAGAGGTCGAGATACGTGGGCACAGGGCCGTCCGGGCCGCTGAGGCTGTCGACATAAAGAACACCGCCATAGAGCGCGCCGGTCTCGCGTGCGACTTGCTGCGCGGGATCGGTGTTAACGGTGCTTTCGCAGAAAACGACGGGGATCGCGTTCTCGCGCACGCCGTCGATGACCTTGCGCACCTGTTGGGGCGTGCCGATCTGGTCGGCGTTCATCGGCCATAGATACAGCTCCTTGAGGTCGAAGTCGCGCGCAAGATAGCTGAACGCGCCCTCGCAGGTGACCAGCCAGCGGTCCTCTTCGGGAATGCGGGCGATCCGTTCGCGCAGGGGCTGCACGGCGCGCGTGATCTGCTGTTGATACGTCTCTGCATTGGAGGCGTAGGTGGCCGCGTTTTCGGGGTCATGCTCGGCGAAGGCGGCGGCAATATTGTCGATATAGAGCAGCGCGTTGTCGAGGCCCATCCAGCCGTGGGGGTTGGCCATGCCCTCGTAGGAGCCGCTCGAGATCGAAATCGGGTCGAGGCCATCGGACAGGGTTGCCGAGGGAATGTCGCCCAGATTGCGCAAGAACTGCTCGAACCACAGCTCGAGATTGAGGCCGTTGTAAAGGATCAGGTCCGCGTCCGAGGCGCGCACGATGTCCTGCGGGGTTGGCTGATAGCCGTGGACCTCGGCCCCCGGCTTGGTGATCGAGACGACTTCGGCGGCGTCCCCGGCAACATTCGCGGCCATGTCCTGCAAGATGGTAAAGGTCGTGACGACCTTCATTGGGGCGTCATCTGCCAAAGCGGTGGAGGCGCCAAGGATGGCCCAGACCGTCAGGGCGGCGCGCAGTGGGGCGTTGATGGTGCGGCGCATTGGATCCTCATCGGGAGTGAACATGAGGCCATGTAAATGCGAAGCACTCGCAAGATGCAAGTAAAATGATAATCATTCGCAGAAAGGGTGCGGGGCGCGCCTCAGGGGCTGTTATGGCCGTGTTCAGGGGGCCGCGCTGCCTTGCATCGTGACGGCATTGTCCGGCAGACGGCGCACGCGCAGGGCGAGGCCATCGGCGGTCTGGGACGCTTCGACGCGCACCGGCTGGCCGCAGATCAGCGGCGCCGTGCCGCGATAATCGAAGGCGCTGGGCGCGTTGCCCATGATCGAGGCGGCAAGGTTCTGCATCCAGATGGCCTGCATGGGTCCGTGAACGACAAGGCCATCATAGCCCTCGACACCCTGCGCGTAGGGCGCGTCATAATGAATGCGGTGGCCGTTGAACGTGAGCGCCGAATAGCGAAAAAGCAGCGTCGGATTGGTCGTGATGTCCCAACCCTCGGCGTCGGGCCATTGCTCTGCCTCGGGCAGCTTTGGTTTCGGCGCGCCGGGCCGCTGTGGGGCAGGGTCCTCGCGGTAGACGATATCCTGCCGCTCTTCGATGCGCTTCGTGCCGTCCACTTGGTAGAGATGCCGCACGGTGACAAATCCGAGGCGGCCACTGCGGCCTGTCTTGAAGGTGACATCCTCGATGGTCGAGGTGCGCGTGACCAGGTCGCCCTCCCCAAGGGGAGCGTGACGCTCGATCCGGCCCCCGGCCCACATCCGGCGCGGCAAGGGCAGATCGGGCAGGAATATCCCCGTCCGGGGATGCCCGTCGCGGCCCAGAAGGCCAGGGGTGCAGATATCGGGCGCAAGGCAAAACTCGACGCCGGGGGGCACTTCCAGAGGTGCAAGCATGCCATCCAGAGTGGCGCGATACTCGGCCAGAAGGCGCGGTGCCACCGGGTCCGCGCGCTCGGTGCTGCGCCCGATCCAATCTGAATAGTCGGTCACGCCTTGGCCTCCATGAGTGCGGCCAGATCGCTGGCTGCCATACCATCGAGAGTGGTCAGCGCATCGCAGAGCGCGGCGCCCGGCGCACCCAGCAGCGCCTGCGCCTTGCCGCGCAGACTGCGCGCCAGATCGTCGGGCGCAATCGGTGCGGCCAGATCGTGGGCGAACGTCTGTGTGCGGCCATCCTTCAGCGTGATCTCGCCCGTCGCCTGCATATCGCTGAGCGCGGCGTCGCCCGTGACCGTGACGGATCGGGCGAATTCGGCCAGCGCGGGGTCGGCGGCCAGCGCATCCGTATAGATACGGTCACTGCCCGTTGCATCCCCGCGCAGCGCCATGCCGGCCAGCCACGCATAGCTGAACTTTACCTCAAGGCCGGTGCGTGGCACCTTGATGTCGCAAACGCTCAGCCACCTGGGGTTGGTGCGCAAATGAACCGCTGCGACATCGGCCAAGGCCGCGCCGCGCAGGGCCTCAATCATCGCGTGAGTGCCGTGGCAGCAGGCGTGCAGCTTGTATTTCATCGCGTCCAGCAGCCATGCGCCATCCGGCGCGGCGATGTCGCCGGGCGCATCGCTGTGGGTGGCAAGATAGCCGTTCTGCCCAAAGAGGCCGTCATCTGGCGCGGTCATGCCAGCCTTTGCGAGTTGTGCGCATTCGACCCCCGCCGAGGCCGCGACGCCGGCGTTATAGGGCTTGCCCATCGTGCCGAACTGGCAGCGCAGGCCCGTTGCGCGCGTGGCACACAGGCCAATGGCGGCGCGCATCCGGGCGCGGTCCAGACCCATCAGGCGGCCCGCGGCGATGGTCGCGCCAAAGGCGCCGGCGGTGGCAGTCTGGTGGAACCCGCGCTCGTAATGCGCGCGCCCCAGCGCGAGACCGACGCGAATCGCCGCCTCGCCGCCGACGGCAAAAGCGGCAGATATCGCCTCGGCGCTGGCGCCTGCTTGCTCGCCCACGGCAATCGCGGCGGGATATATGCCGACCGAGAGGTGCCCGACATGGGCGAAATGCGTGTCATCGTAATCGAGTGCATGGGACGCGGTGCCATTGACGAGCGCGGCCATTCGCGCCGGGGCGCGTCCCCCGCCCAGCAGCGCCGCTTGCGGCGCGCCGCCCTCCGAGGTTGCCAGCCCGCGCAGGATACCCGCCACAGGCTCGGCCACGCCTGCGCGGCCGCACATCATCCAGTCCATCAGCGACAGATGCGCGATGCTCCGGCTGGCCTCGGGCACGGCGTGATCCGGCAAGGCGGCCAGATCGAGAAGGGGATCGAGGCCGCTCATACGCCGTAGGACTTCGGCAGGCCCAGCACACGCTCGGCAATGAAGCAGAGGATCAGGTTGGTCGAGATGGGGGCGACCTGGTAAAGTCGCGCCTCGCGGAACTTGCGCTCTACATCGTATTCCTCGGCAAAGCCGAAGCCGCCATGCGTTTGCAGGCACGCCTCGGCGGCCTCCCAACTGGCGTCGGCGGCCAGCATCTTGGCGGTGTTCGCCTCGACGCCGGGATTCTCGCCCGCATCATACATCGCGGCGGCGCGATAGACGATCGCTTCGGCAGCCATCATGTGGGCGTGGGCGCGGGCCAGCGGAAACTGCACGCCCTGATTGGCGCCGATCGGCTTGCCAAAGACGACGCGCTCGCGCGCATAATCCGACCCCTTTTCGAGGAACCACTTGGCGTCGCCGATGCACTCGGCGGCAATCAGGATCCGCTCGGAATTCATGCCCGACAGGATATAGCGAAATCCCTTGCCCTCTTCGCCGACGAGGCTCGAGGCGGGGATGCGGGCGTTTTCAAAGAAGATCTCGGTCGTGGCGTGGTTGATCATGGTGCGGATCGGGCGGATCTCGACACCGTTGCCGCGCAGCTCGCGCAGGTCGATCAGAAAGACCGACAGGCCGTCTGTTTTCGATTGGACCTCATCGCGCGGAGTGGTGCGGGCGAGCAGAACCATCAGATCGGAATGCTCGGCCCGCGAAATCCAGATTTTCTGGCCATTGACGATGTAATCATCGCCATCGCGCTTGGCGGTCGTCTTGAGTCCCAAGGTATCGGTGCCGCTGGTCGGTTCCGTCACCCCGAAGGCTTGCAGGCGAATCGAGCCATCGGCGATGCCGGGCAGATACTGCTGTTTTTGCGCGTCGCTGCCGTGGCGCAGGACGGTGCCCATCGTGTACATCTGCGCGTGGCAGGCCGCCGCGTTGCCGCCGCTGCGATGAATTTCCTCAAGGATCACGGACCCCGCCGTCAGGCTGAGCCCAAGGCCACCGTATTCCTCGGGAATCATCGCACCCAGATATCCCTCGCGGATCAGCGCCTGCACGAATTCGGTCGGGTAGGCACGGCGCGCATCCAGATCGCGCCAATAGCTGCCGGGGTATTGCGCGCAGACGGCCGCCACGCCTTCGCGGATGTCCTGATAGTCGGCTGTCGGATGAAAGGATGTCATGGGCTCACCTCGAAAACTTCTGTTGGCCTATATGTGAAGCAATGGGGCTGGATCGGCCAATAGGGCGGGCGTCTGGCGGCTATCGGCGCACCTTATGTCTCCAGTTCGCCCTCCCAGATGCCGCGCTCGACTAGGTCGCGGGCAACGTCCAGCGTGACTTGCGAAATGGCGTGGCAGGCGCGGCTGCTCTTGCGGGCGGGATTGGTCGCCAGATAGACGGGGCGCACCATGTCCGGCTCGCAGATCGGCGCCTTGACCAGATCGCCGCGCGCGACGAAATCATGCGCGGCGGCGGGGGCAAAAATGGCGTAGCCCGATCCGCGCGCCACCAGTTCCTTGATCTGGGTCATCGCATCCATCTCGATCGTGACATTCAGTTGAACGCCGCGCGGCTGGGCATAATCCTCGATCGTCTTGCGCAGGCCGTGGGACGGGCTGGGCAGGATCAGTTCCAGCTTTTGCAGGTCGCGCAGGCGCACGGGCGTGCCGGGGGGCGTGTCCAGCGGCCATGCGTCCGGGGCCGAGAAAAAGAACAAACGCTCGTTGAGCACATGGATGGTGCGGAAATGGTCGGCCTTGGCGAGGTCGTAGATGAACCCGATATCGACCGTGCCATCGTCGATCCATGTCTTGATATAGCCGCTCATCGCCTCGATGGCTTGCAGGCGAAGATCGGGGAATTCGACGCGCACCGTTTCGGCCAGCGGGACGGCCATGACCATCGACACCGAGGGCGGCATGCCAAAGCCTACCTTGCCGCGCAGGGCGCCGCCCGCCTCGCGCATCTCGTCGAGGCAATCCTCAAAAGCGGCGCATACCGTGCGGGCGTGCTTCAGAAAAAGCGTGCCGTCATCGGTCAGAACCGTGCCGCGCGGGCTGCGCTCGACCAGGCGCACACCCAGTTCTTCCTCCATGCGCACCACGTTCTGCGACAGCGATGGCTGCGCCACGCCCAATGTGCTGGCCGCGACCGAGAGGGACGGCGCTTCGGCGATGGCGATGAAGTAGCGAAGTTGGCGGATATCCATAGGCAGCCCCTTGGTGGTAGAGGGGTCAGCTAAAGGGGTTGCCTATGGGTTTGTCAAGCGAGCCGGGGCCGAGGTTTAGCTGAAGTCGACGATCTGGCGGATCGCAGTGCCGTCGTTCAGCCTGTCCATCGCAACGTTGATCTCATCCAGCCGGACACGGTGGCTCAACATCTTCTCGACCGGCAGCTTGCCTTGCTCGTAGAGGGCGAACATGCGCGGCAGGTCGCGTTGCGGCACGCAAGACCCGATGTAGCTGCCCTTGAGGGTGCGCTCCTCAGCCACCAGTTTCAGCGCGGGCAGGGCCATGCGCTGATCGGGGTGCGGCAGGCCCGCCGTCACGGTCAGGCCGCCGCGCCGGGTGATCTCATAAGCCGTCTCCAGCGCCTTGACCGAACCTGCGAGTTCGACCGCGCAGTCGACGCCGCCGTTGGTCAGGTCGTGCACGGCTTGAATTGTATTCTCGTCCGCCTTGATGCAGTCGGTTGCGCCCATGGTGCGAGCCGCCTCCATTTTCGACTCGAAGGGGTCGATGGCGATGACGCGCCCCGCGCCAGCCGCCGCTGCCCCCAGCACCGCCGACAGGCCCACGCCGCCAAGGCCGATGACCGCCACCGTCTGGCCCGGCAGGATGCGCGCCGTGTTGAATATCGCGCCCGCTCCGGTCAGCATTGCGCAGGAAAACAAGGCGGATACGTGCGCGGGCAGGTCATGCTCGACCTTGACGAGCGAGCGGCGGTCCATCACCGCATGGGTGGCGAAAGCCGACACACCGACGTGGTGGTTGATCGTGTCGCCGTCCATCGACAGGCGCCGCGCGCCGGTCATCAGCTCGCCCACGCCGTGATGCTTGGCCGCGCGCTCGCACAGGGCGGGGCGCCCCTCGGCACAGGGCGTGCAGATGCGGCAGCCGGGGGCAAAGATGCACACGACATGGTCACCGGGCGCCAGATCATCGACTCCCGCGCCGACCTCTTCGACATATCCCGAGGCCTCATGGCCCAGTGCCATGGGCAGGGGGCGGGGGCGGGTGCCGTTGATGACCGACAAGTCGGAGTGGCACACGCCCGCCGCGCCCATGCGGATCAGCACCTCGCCACGTCCCGGAGGGGCCAGGTCGACCTCCCGCACCTCCAGCGGGGCCTCCTTGGCAAAATTTTCGGTGATTCCATCGCGCATCAGCACGGCTGCGGTGATTTTCATGTGACCTCTCCCAATGTCGCGCCCGGCGCACTTGGGGTGCGGGGCGATATGTCTCTGGCCCTAGTCTTGCCTCGCCTTGGGCAATTACAAAAGGGCTGGCGACTCCAAGAGGTATAGGTTTATGATATGGCGGAGCAAGGCACAAACTATTAGTCGTGGCACGCTGATCGTGCTTATGCTGAGGCCGGTCATACCTTTGGGAGGAGGAGTGATGATGTCTATTTCACGAAAAGTAGCGGTCGCGGCCTTGGTCACATGCTTGGGCGCCGGAGCTTTTGCTCAGGACGCGGAGAAGCCCGAGTGGACGAAGTCGCAGTGGGGCCCCGATGATGAGATCGGTTCCGCCAACACGATGACGCCCGAGCGGGTCAAGGATGCAGCCGAGTTGGTCACGACGGGCAAGGTCTATAGCCTTGGCATGATCGTGGACAGCGATACGCCCGCCTTTCCGCCGCGCAGCCTGTCCGTGACCGTTCTGCAACCCAATCAGGTTTCAACGAGCGGATTGGGTGAGAATGCATTCACCTACAATGACGATATCTTCATGGGATGGCTGGGCATCGGCCCGCAGATCGACGGTCTGGGCCATTCCGGAATCGATCACATGTATTACAACGGCCATTCCGACCATGAGTTTGCGGATGCCGCCGGTCTGACCAAGCTGGGCCTCGAGAAGTTGCCGGGCCTTGTCGGGCGCGGCGTCCTGCTGGACATGACCGCGCATTTTGATGTCGACATGGTCGAAGAGGGCACACCCTACACCGAAGAAGACATCAAGGCCGCCGCCGAGGCGCAAGGCGTCACGATCGGTGAGGGCGATGTCGTGCTGTTCCATTCCAACTGGATGGACCTCTTGGATGGCGATGCGCCCGATCCCGAGCGCTTTGCCGCTGCCGAGCCGGGCGTGGGCGTCAGCGGAGCAGAATATCTCGCCTCGCTGGGGGTGATGGCCGTGGGCGCGGACACCTGGGGCATGGAAGTCGTGCCCGCCGAGGAAGAGGGGCAAGCCTTCCGCGCGCACCAGATCCTGCAACCCGAGCATGGCATCTACATTCTGGAGAACATGGACACGCGCGAATTGGCGCAGGACGGCGTCCATGAATTCCTGTTCGTTCTGGGGCAGGCCCGCATCAAGGGCGCGGTCCAGATGATCATCAATCCGATCGCGATCCGTTGATCGTCTATCGGGCCGCCGCAGTGTTCTGCGGCGGCCAACACACCAAAAAAGGGGAGAAAAACCAATGAAAAAACTGCTTATGGCTACTGCGGCCTGCGCAGCCATGCCGCTGGCGGCATTCGCGCAGGACAAGCCAGACGCGCTGCAAGTCGGCGTTACGGGCTTTTTGACGGGCCCGGCCTCCGTGTTTGGCGTTCCCGCCAAGGACGCGGCGGAAATCCTGGCCGAAGACATCAACGCAGATGGTGGCATTCAGGGCGTTCCGCTCGAGCTGACCTTCATCGACGAGGGCGCGGGCACCGAGGTGCTGACGACCGAATATCGCCGCCTTGTCGAGAATGGCGCCGATGTGATGCTGGCGGCCATTTCGTCGGGCAACTGCAAGACGATTGCCCCGCTGGCGGAAGACCTCGAAGTCATCAACATCATGTGGGACTGCGGCACGCAGACCATCTTTGAAGAGGATGACTACAACTACGTCTTCCGCAGCCAGGCCCATGCCGGCACCGAGATGCTGGCGACGGTTGCCTACCTGCTCAAGACCATGCCCGATTTCGAGACCATTGCCGTCGTCAACCAGGACTATGCCTGGGGCCGTGACAGCTGGGACATCTTCAGTGCCGCGCTGAAGGCGCTGCGTCCCGATGTGGAAGTCGTCGGCGAGTTCTTTCCGAAATTCGGCTCGCCCGACTTTTCGACCGAAATCTCGCGCCTTCAGGCATTGCAGCCCGACATCATCCTGTCGACCAGCTGGGGCGGCGATCTGGACACCTTCGTTCAGCAAGCCTCGCAGCGCGGCCTGACCAACAGCTCGACCTTCGTTCTGCCCCTCGCGGAAAGCTCGCTCGAGCGTTTGGGATCCAGCCTGCCATCGGGCCACATCGTCGGCGCGCGCGGCGATCACTACTGGAACCACCCCGAGCGCCGCGATGACGAGGACTTCAAGTCGTTCATGGCCAAGTTCGAGGAAAAGACCGGCTCCAAGGCGATCTACCCCGTCTTTCACATGAGCCAGGGCATCGCCGCGATGAAGGCTGCCTACGACAAGGCTGCCGAGGCGAATGATGGCAACTGGCCCAGCGAGGACCAGGTGATCGAGGCGATGGCCGGGTTGGAATTCCAGGGTCTGGGCCGTCCGGTGACGATCCGTGAGGACAACCAGGGTATCGAGGCACAGCTTCTGGGCATGTCCGTTCAGGGCGGCGAGCTTCCTTTTGCCACGCTTGAGAACATCATGATCTTCGATGGTGACGAGCTGACCACGCCTGTTGGCGAGGAATCCGTTTCTTGGGTTGGCACGCTCGATCAGGAATGGCTTGATGGGCTGACCGTCGATACCTACGAGAACTGATCGACCGAAGAACTTGCAGCGGGGCCTTCGCTAGTCGAAGGCCCCGTTTGCGCCACCACCAGCTAGCGAATCGCGCCCATCCTCGGACGGCCGACTGCCACGCTGGCACCCTCGGGCCTGAGCCTGACCTTGTCTTTTTCGCCGCCACCATCCTTGCCGCCATGAAACAGTGTGGACCCTCATGAACCTTACCTTGTTCCTCCTCGCCTTGTTCGACGGTATCGCCTACGCGGCGCTCGTCTTTATTGTCGCCGTCGGCCTGACGCTGATCTTTGGGGTGATGCGCATCCTCAATGTCGCGCATGGCTCGCTCTATGCCGTCGGCGCGTATCTCACGGCCTCGCTCACGACCTTTATCGTGTCGGCCGGATTGCCGCCCGTCTTGGCCTTTCCCTGCATGTTGGTCTCGGCCATCCTGATCGGCGTCGTTCTGGGCGGCCCGCTGGAGTGGCTGCTCTTGCGCCGCATCTATCACAAGCCCGAAGTTCTGCAGCTGCTTGTGACCTTCGCGATCTTCATGATCCTCGAAGATGTGCAGCGCCTCGTCTGGGGAACGCAGCCGATCTTCCAGTCGACAGCGTTGCAGCTGATGGGCAACGTGCAGGTGTTTTCAGTCAATTACACAGTCTACCAGCTCATCTTGCTGCCGCTTGTAGCGGTCGGCCTTCTTCTTGGGCTTCGGTATTTCTTGCGGCGGACGGTTGCGGGCAAGCTGATCACGGCCACCACCGAGGACCGCGAGGCGGCTCAGGCGATCGGCATTGATGCCGACAAGGTGTTCCTTCTGACCTTCATCGTGGGTGCCGGCCTTGCGGGCCTTGGCGGCGCGCTGGCCTCGCCGACCACCTCCATCCTGCCGGGTATCGGCGCGGATATGATCGTGCTCAGCTTTGCCGTGGTTGCCACCGCTGGCCTCGGCCAGATCGAGGGTGCGGCCTTGACCGCGCTGCTCATCGGTCTGGGGCGGTCCTTCGCGGTCTATGTCTGGCCCGAGACGCAAGTTCTCGTGCCTTATCTGATCATGGTTGCCGTGTTGCTGGTGCGCCCCGAAGGGCTCTTTGGCAGCCCGTCGGCACGCAAGATTTAAGGGGGGCGAGCTAGATGTCTATCCGTTTCATCATTCCCGCTATCCTCCTTTTGCTGCTGGCGTTGGTGCCTTTCGGGGCACCCGGGCTGCAAGTGCTGCTGACGCTTGCGCTGGCCAAGGGTATCGCTGTCATGGGCATCACGGTCCTCTTGCGCAGCGGGCAGGTGTCATTCGGGCACGCGCTCTATTTTGCGATCGCGGCCTATGGCGGCGCGTTTACCCTCATGCTGATGCCGGGAGCGGACCTGATCGTCGTGTTCCTGCTGGGCCTCATCGCTGCGGTGCTATCCGGCGTGATCGTCGGCCTCTTCGTGGCGCGCTATCGCTTCATCTTCTTTGCGATGCTGAACCTCGCCTTCTCGATGATCTTCTGGTCCATCCTCGAGAAATTCTATCACTACACCGGCGGCGCAGACGGCATGCGCCTGCCGCGCCCCACCGTCTTCTGGATGGAGCTTGAGCGCGGTGCGTATGAACTCTTCATGTTCTATCTCGCACTGGCGTTGGCGCTGGGACTTGGCTGGTTTTCGATGCGCTGGCTGGAGTCGCCCACCGGGCAGCTATTCCGCACCATCAAGACGAACGAGACGCGCTTGCAATATCTGGGCATGTCCCCCCAGCGCGTGATGCTGACGGGCTACGTGCTCTCGGCTCTGCTTTGCGGTGTCGGCGGCATCATCATGGGCCTCGTCCAGAACGTCGTCACGCCGGAATACGCCTTCTGGGTCCGCTCGGGCGAAATGGTGTTCATCGCGGTTCTCGGCGGCGCCGGATCGGTCCCCGGCGCCCTGGTGGGGGCAGCGATCTACGAGATCGTGCGCACCTACGCCTCGGCCTTTGCGGGGGATATCTGGCAGTTGGTGCTGGGCACCTTCCTGCTCATCATCATCCTTTTCGCGCCCGGCGGTATCGCGGGCATCTATAACAGCGTGATGGACCGCATCGCGGGCAAGAAGGAGGAGGGCGAATGACCCATCTGCTGGAAACCAAGGGGCTCGAGATCCGCTTTGGCGGCGTCGTGGCCGCTGATAATATCACCCTTCAGATCGATGCTGGCAAGAACCTGGCCATCATCGGACCGAACGGGGCGGGCAAGACGACCTTCCTTAACATCTGCACTGGCTGGCTCAAACCGGCCAAGGGCAAGGTCTATTTCGAGGGCCACGATGTTACCCCCCTGTCGCCGCGTCAGATCACGCGGCGGGGCGTTGCGCGCGCTTTCCAGATCCCACAGCTTTTTACCGAGCATACGGCGCTGGAAAATCTGCTGATCGCCGCTGCCGCGCGCGACCAGCTACGCAATCCGATCCGTGCGCTCAAGGACAGGCGTCAGCGGGCCGAGATGATGCACCTGCTGGACCTGATCAATTGCACTGATGTGGCCCACCGCCAAGTGGACGAGTTGTCCGAAGGCCAGCGCAAGCTGATCGACATCGCCGTAGCGCTGGCGCTCAAGCCCAAGCTGCTCTTGATGGACGAGCCGACATCAGGCGTCGCCAGCTCCGAGAAATTCGGTGTCATGGAGATTCTGGTCAAGGCCTTGGCCGAGGCCGAGGTGACTGCCGTTTTCGTGGAGCATGACATGGGCATCGTCGAGAAATACGCCGACGAGGTCGCCGTCTGGAACATGGGCAAGATCGAAATGCGCGGATCACCACAGGAGGTGCTGGAGCACCCCGACGTGATCCGCGACGTGATCGGGGAGGTCGCCTGATGCTGAGCTTTCACAATACCAACGCTTCGATCGGTAATATCCCCATTTTGCGCGGTTTGGATTTCACTATTCCGGCATCTGGGACAGTGGCGCTGATCGGCCGTAACGGCGCGGGCAAGACGACGCTTTTGCGCTCGATCATGGGGTTCACGAACGTCACGGGCGAGATCCGCTTTGATGGGCAGGACATCAGCGGCATGACCCCGGCCAAGCGGCCCGCCCTTGGGATCGGCTATGCGCCCGAGGATCGCCGCCTGTTTTCGGCCTTCACTGTCGAGGAGAACATCCTCCTGCCCGCTCAGGTGGCCAAGCTGGACGCCGAGACGACCCAGAAAAGGCTTGATCGCGTGTATCACATCCTGCCCGAGTTGCGCGAGATGGCCAACCGGCCTGCCGGGAACGTGTCGGGCGGGCAGGGCAAGATGGTTGCTCTGGGCCGCGCGCTGATGCTGGGCACCAAGCTGATCATGCTGGACGAGCCGTTTCAGGGTCTCGCGCCCGCGCTGGCCAAGCGGTATGCCGACGCGCTGCGCGATCTGCGCGACACGGACCAAAACGTGACACTGATAATCACCGAATCGAACCCCGCGCTGCTGCGCGGATTTGCCAGCCTGACCTTCGTGATCGAACGCGGCGCCGTCGCCGAGGGATCGCTGGACGACAAGAAGGAGACTGCGTGATGCCGTATGACATGACCCTGCCCAAACCCTTGAACCTGGTCGGCGGCAAATGGGTGCCGACCGCCTCGGGGGAGGAGATGGACGTGCGCTCGCCGCTGGATGGTGAGGTCTTTACCACGATTGCCGCGTCCCAGCCCGAGGATGTAGACGCTGCTGTGATTGCCGCGCGCGACGCCTTCGATACAGGCGCATGGGGCCAGTTGACCGCCGCCGAGCGCGGTCGCCTCATGCTCAAGCTCAGCCTGCGCATCCTTGAAGAGGCCGAGCCGCTGGCGCAGTTGGAGAGCCGCGACAATGGCAAGCCGATGAAACAGGCGCGCGCCGACATGGTCGCCTGCGCGCGCTATTTCGAATTCTACGGCGGTGCCGCCGACAAGGTCCACGGCGAGATCATTCCCTTTATGGCCGGCTACAACGTGCAGGTCGCGCGCGAGCCCTACGGCGTCATTGCCTGCATCATTCCGTGGAACTACCCGTCGCAGATGTTCGCCCGCGCGCTGGCGCCGGCGCTTGCCATGGGCAATTCGACCGTGTTGAAGCCTGCCGAGGATGCGTGCCTGACCTGCCTGCGTCTTGCGGAACTGGCGGGTGAGGTCGGCTTCCCGGACGGTGCGATCAACGTGGTGACAGGGCGCGGCGATGTCGCGGGCAAGGCCCTGTCAGAGCATCCCGGCGTCGATTTCATCGCCTTCACCGGCTCGCCCGAAGTGGGCCAGATGATCCAGATCGCGGCGGCGAAAAACTACATCCCCTGCACGTTGGAACTGGGCGGAAAATCCCCGCAGATCGTCTTTGACGATGCCGATATCGAGGCTGCGCTGCCCTTTCTCGTGGGCGGGATCATCGCCAACGCTGGCCAGACCTGCTCGGCCGGGTCGCGCATCCTGATTCAGGAGAGCGTCTATGACAAGGTGATCGCGGGCCTCAAGGAGCGGTTCGAGGCCATCGAGGCATCCGATCAATCCGAAGATGCCACGCTGGGCCCGGTCATCTCGGCCAAGCAGAAAAAGCGCGTCGAGGCCTATATCGACGGGGCCGACGCGCCGCTGATCGCGCGCGGCACGGTGCGCGAGGGTGCGCCGGAGGGCGGCTATTTCGTGTCGCCCGCACTCTTTGGTCCTGTCGATCCGCATTCGAAAATCGGGCAGGAAGAGGTCTTTGGCCCCGTCCTTTGCGCGATGACGTTCAAGGATGAGGCCGACGCGATCCGCATTGCCAATGACACCGAATACGGCCTCATGGCCTCGGTCTGGACCCGCGATGGCGCGCGCCAGCAGCGCGTGGCCAAGAAACTGCGCGGCGGCCAAGTTTACATCAATGGCTTCGGCGCGGGCGGCGGTATCGAACTGCCTTTCGGGGGCGTGCGCAAATCCGGGCATGGCCGCGAAAAGGGGTTCGCGGCGCTTCTGGAATTCTCGCAAATCAAAACGATCATCAACAAGCACGACTGAGGAGGCGCGTATGAGACTCAAGGGCAAAACGGCATTGATAACGGGCGCGGCCTCGGGCTTTGGCAAGGGCATTGCCGAGCTTTTCGTGGCCGAGGGCGCACGCGTTGCGATCGTTGATCTGAACGAGGCGGGGGCCAAGGAGGTCGCGTCCAGCCTCGGGGATGCGGCCATTGCCGTCGGCTGCGACGTCGCTGATGGCGCACAGGTGGCGAATGCGGTGACCAAGACCAAGGAGGCGTTTGGCGGCCTCGATATCGTGGTCAACAACGCGGGCTGGACCAATAAGAACAGTCCGTTGATGGAGACGGACGAGGCGACGTTCCGCAAGATCTATGACATCAACGTGCTGTCGATCTTTCACATGACCAAGGCGTGCGTGCCGCTGTGGCGCGAGCAAGGCAGCGGCGTCATGATCAATATCGGATCGGTGGCGGGCATCCGTCCGCGTCCGGGCCTCACGTGGTACAACTCGTCCAAGGGCGCGGTGAACCTGATGACCAAATCGCTGGCCGTGGAACTGGCACCAGACAAGATCCGCGTCAACTGTGTGGCCCCGGTGATGGGCGCGACCGGCCTGCTGGAGCAGTTCATGGGCATGCCCGACACCCCCGAGAACCGCAAGAAGTTCATCGCGACCGTGCCGATGGGCCGCCTGTCGGAGGCGCGCGATATCGCCAATGCGACACTCTACCTTGCCTCGGATGACGCCGATTTCATCACCGGCGTGGTGATGGAAGTGGACGGCGGGCGCACCATTTAAGCCACTTTAGCTTCTCTGGTTAAGCTCTTGCCACATATGTAAAAAATGCCACCACAGCAGGTCAGGCCCGCGCCCATTGGCGCGGGCCTGTTTCGTGGATCGAGTTACCGCGCGTATCGACCGCAACGGTCACTGGCATGTCCTCGACCGTGAATTCGCGGATCGCCTCCATTCCGAGATCGTCATATGCGACGACACGCGCCGATTTTATGGCTTGCGACACTAGGTAGGCGGCGCCCCCGACGGCGATCATGTAGACTGCGCCATGCCGGCGGATCGCCGCGATGGCCTCTGCGCCGCGCTCGGCCTTGCCGATCATCACCTTGAGGCCCGTCGCTGCCAGCACTTCTTCGGTGAATTTGTCCATGCGGGTGGAGGTCGTGGGGCCAGCGGGGCCGATGATCTCACCGGGCACCGCATCGACGGGGCCAACATAATATAGCGCGCGGCCCCTCAGATCGACGGGCAGAGTGCCCCCGGCGCGCAGGGTTTCGACCATGCGTTTATGCGCGGCATCGCGCCCCGTGTAGAGCGTGCCCGACAAAAGCAGCGTCTCGCCCGGCTCCAGCCCTGCCAGAACCTCGTTTGAGAGATCATCAAGCGAAAACCGCCGTCCGATCGGCCCCTGTCCCTCGATTTCGGGCCAGAGCGACAGGTCGGGCGGGGCGAACTCGGCGGGGCCATCGCCGGTCAGGGTGAACTCCGCGTGGCGCGTCGCCGCGCAATTGGGAATGAGAGCGACGGGCATCGAGGCGGCGTGGGTGGGATAGGTTGCGATCTTGACGTCGAGCGCGGTGGTGATCCCGCCCAGCCCTTGCGCGCCGATACCGAGGGCATTCACCCGGTCAAGGATCTCGAGCCGCATTTCTTCGACGCGTGTCTGCGGCCCGCGCGCGCGCAGGTCGGTTATGTCTATGGGCTCGTTCAGGGCCGCCTTGGCCATCGCCATCGCCTTGTCCACGCTGCCGCCGACCCCGATTCCCAGCATGCCGGGCGGGCACCAGCCGGCGCCCATTTGCGCCACGCGCTCCACCACCCAATCGGTCACGCTGGCCGAGGGGTTGAGCACCGCGAACTGCGTCTTGTTCTCGGATCCGCCGCCCTTGGCCGAAACGGTGACATGCACCTCGCGGCCCGCGACCAACTGGGTCTGGATCATGGCGGGCGTGTTGTCACCGCTGTTCTTGCGGCTGTCCAGCGGATCGACCACGACCGACGCGCGCAGGGGGTTCGTGTCGAGCGCCCAGGCCTGCCGCACCGCATCGTCGATCATGTCCTGCAGAGGGCGCGTCCAATTTGTCTGCGCCTCCACGCCGACCTCGACAAAGACATTCACGGTGCCGGTATCCTGGCAAATCGGGCGATGCCCGATGGCGCACATGCGTGAATTGACGAGGATCTGCGCAATGGCGGCCTTGGCCGAGGGGCTTTGCTCGCGCGTGTAGGCGCTGGCCATGGCGGCGATGAAATCTGGCGGGTGATAGTAAGAGACGTATTGCAGCGCATCCGCGATGCTGGATATCAGATCTGCCTCGGTGATGCGCCCGCTCATGCCGCTCGGCCCCCGCGGGCGATGATCTGGCGTGCGCGGGCGATCACCGGCGCGTCGATCATTGCACCCGCGACCTGCACCGCTGCGCCGCCCTCTGCCGCCTTCAGTACCTCCTCGGCCCATGCGAGTTCGTCGCCCGAGGGCGCAAAACCGCGCCGCGCCGCCGCCAGTTGCGCCGGATGAATGATCAGCTTGCCGCCCATCCCCATTTCCACCGCGTGGCGGCACTCGTCCTCGATCAGCGCCTCGTCGCGGATGGTCGTCGTCACCCCGTCAAGCGGGGCAGGGTGCCCGGCCAGCCGCGCGGCCAGCACCAGTGCCGACCGAGCCGTCATAAGCGACTGGCGCGTGTGGCCCATCCCCAGATCGGCGACATAGTCGATCGAGCCGAACGCCATGCGTGCCGAGGCGCCCGCGATCTCATCCAGCGATGACATGCCGCGCGCCGTCTCGACCAGCGCGAATACGGGCACGCCTGCGGTCTTGGCGACATGCGTGCAGATCTCGCCAGTCTCGGCCTTGGCCAGCATGACCGCGCTGAGGGGCAGGGCGGCGGCAGCGGCCAGATCGGCATCGAACCATTCGGTGCCGGCCGCATTGATGCGCAGGATGAGCGGCGCATCAATCGCGCCCAGTGCATCGGCCAGCCCCGACCGTGCGGCATCGCGGGCGTCGGGCGCGACGGCATCCTCCAGATCGACGATCACCGCATCGGCGCCCGCGGCTGCGGCCTTGGCGACACGCTCGGGGCGGTCGGCGGGCACGAAAAGGGTCAGGTTCATCTGATCTGGCAGGGCAAGCATAGGGGCACTCCGGCAATGTCGCTTTGGCTCATGCTACCCGGCGCCGGGCGATGCGGCCAGCCACCTGTGCCAAGAGGCATAGCCCCGGCCTATGGCACCACGCCAAGTCTGACTATTTCCGGGCAACCGCATGATCGGGCATCATCCCCGCAGGTTAAAAGGGACGGACAGCATGGCAGGTGATCTGGCAGGATTGATGGTGGTTTCGGTCGAACAGGCCGTGGCGGCCCCCTATGTCTCGGGGCGCCTCGCGGAGGCGGGCGCGCGCGTGATAAAGATCGAGCGGCCCGAGGGGGATTTTGCCCGCGGTTACGACCACCTCGTCCACGGCGAAAGCGCGTATTTCGTCTGGCTGAATCGCGGCAAGGAATCGATCTGCCTCGATCTGCGCGAGGGGGGCGACAAGGCGCTGATGGAGCGTCTGCTGGCAAAGGCGGATGTCTTTATCCAGAACCTCGCGCCGGGCGCCATCGCGCGGCTCGGGTTCGATCAGGCGGCCCTGCGCGAGAAGTATCCGCGCCTCATCACGGTCGCCATCTCGGGCTATGGCGAGGAAGGGCCGCTCAGGGATCTCAAGGCTTATGACCTTCTGGTTCAGGCCGAGAGCGGGCTGTCGCAGATCACCGGCACCGGGGACACGCAGGCGCGCGTCGGGGTTTCCGTTTGCGACATCGCGGCGGGTATGACGGCCTATCAGGCGGTGCTTCAGGCGTTGATCGGGCGCGGCATCACGGGGCAGGGACGGCATCTGAGCGTATCGCTTTTCCATGCGCTGACCGACTGGATGAACGTGCCCTATCTACAGTATGTTTACGGCGGCAAGACGCCGGTGCGCAGCGGGCTGAACCACCCCACGATTGCGCCCTATGGCGCCTATACCTGCTCGGACGGCAAGGATGTGCTCTTTTCCATCCAGAACGAGCGGGAATGGCAGGTGTTCTGCACCGATATTCTGGGCCTGCCAGAGTTGCCGCAGGAGTCGCGCTTTGGCACCAATTCGCACCGCGTCGAGAATCGCGAAGCGCTGGATGCGGTGATCCGGCCGATCTTTGCGCAGATCCCGCGTGACGACATGGCCGCGCGGCTCGAGGCGGCGCGCATCGCCTATGGACGCGTCAGCACGATGGAGGATCTGGCGCAGCATCCGCAGAACCGCTTTGTCGAGGTAGGCAGCCCGACGGGGCCGGTGCGGATGCTGGCGCCCGGCGCGCTGGCCAATGGCCAGGTGCCGCAGCCGGGCGATGTGCCCGCGCTAGGCCAGCATACCGATGAGGTGCGCGCCGAATTTTCCGAATGAACGAGGGGGGATGAAAGATGGCCGACACTGCCGAACGCCAGGAAATTACGGACGCCTTTATCAAGGATGCCAAGGCGATTGCCGATGAGGGGCCGATGGACCGGGCGCGTCTGGATCGGATCATGCATCGCCTGATGGATATCGCCGCGCGCGCCGATCTATGGGGCGCAGAGGATTTTCCGGCGCCCACGCCCGAGGACAAGCAGAACCGCTACTTCATCGCGGATGATCCCAGTGGCCTGACCCTCTATTTGAACGTGATGCAACCGGGCAAGGTGATCCCGCCGCATAACCACACGGTCTTTGCGTGCATTGCCGCAGTCGTCGGCTCCGAGCAGAACACCGTCTACGATCGGGTCGATGACGGATCGGTCCCCGGCAAGGCGGAATTGAAGCTGCGCGAGGAGGTCGATTTGCGGCCCGGAAATGCGCTGGCGATGATGCCTGATGATATTCACAGTGTCGTCATTGATGGCGATCAGGTGATCCGCCACCTGCATTTTTATGGCAAGCCTCTGGAATCGCTGGATCGCCGGATCAGTTATGACCTTGAGGCCGGGACGTGCAAGATCATGGACATTGGCGCCAAGACCCGAAAATGAGCGCGGCCCAGATCAGTGTTGCCGCAGTCCGTTCGGCCCTGACCGATGGCGCCGAGGTCGCGCTGATAGATCTGCGCGAGTTTGGTCAATACGGCGAGGGGCACCCTTTCTTTGCGGTCAATATCCCGTTCAGCCGACTGGAACATGATGCGCCGCGCCTGATGCCGCGCCGGTCGGTGCGCTGCATTCTGCTCGATGCGGGGGATGGCATTGCGCTGCGCGGGGCCGATGTGCTGGGCGCGCTGGGCTATACCGATCTGCATGTCATGGAGGGCGGCGCGCCGGGCTGGGCGGCTGCGGGGCACACGCTCTTCAAGGGGGTGAACCTGCCCTCCAAGACCTTCGGGGAGATGGTCGAGCATCAGCTCGGCACGCCCTCGGTTTCGGCGGGCGAGCTGCGGGCGATGCAGGATGAAGGGCGCGCCTTGCTGATCCTCGATGGGCGCAGCGCGGCGGAGTTTACCAAGATGTCGATCCCCGGCGCGCTGTCGTGCCCCAATGCCGAGCTGGGGTATCGCGCGCCCCAGATGGGCGCGCCGGGCACACCCATCGTGGTGAATTGTGCGGGGCGAACGCGATCGATCATCGGGGCCGAAACGTTGCGCCTCGCCGGGTGGGACGGCCCCGTTCATGCGCTGCGCAATGGCACCCAAGGCTGGCGGCTGGCGGGATACGATCTCGATCATGGTCAGGACGCTGGGCCCCTGCCGCAGGTGCCCGAGGCAGGGCTGGAGGCGGCGCGGGCACGGGCGGCGGCGCTGATCGCCAGCTATGACATCCCGGTGATTTCCTTGGCCGAGCTCAAGGAATGGGACACTGCCGCGCGGACCGTGTTCCGATTTGACGTGCGGACCGAGGCAGAGCACCGGGCAGGTCATGCGCCCGGCTTTGGCTCTGCGCCCGGCGGGCAATTGGTGCAAGCCACGGACGAGCAACTGGCCGTTCGTGGCGCGCGCATCGTCTTGAGCTGCGATACGGGCCTGCGGGCCGCGACCACGGCGATCTGGCTGCGCGGCATGGGGCATGACGCCTATGTGCTGCAAGATGCCCCCGTGGGCGAGGCCGCGCCCGATCAGGACCATGAGCGAGACCAAGAGCGGGGCGATCTTGGCCTGCTCCGTGGCTGCACCACGCTGCTTGATGCCTCGCGCGGGATGGACTACCGCGCGGCACATATCAAAGGCGCGGAGTGGGTCCAACGCGCGCAGCTGCACCGCAGCCGCCCCTATTTGAAAGAGCCCATTGCGGTTCTGGGCCGCGATCCGGCGCTGGTCGCGGGCGTCCGGGCCGAACTGCTGCATCAGGGACATGAGGATATTCGCACGGCCGTCTGCGGACCTGAGGATTGGCGTGCGGCCGGGCTTGAGATCGTCTCGACGCCGGACTGCCCGCCTGAGGCCGACTGCATCGATCACCTTTTCTTTGTGCATGACCGGCATGACGGCAATCTCGATGCCGCGCGCCGGTATCTGGAGTGGGAGACGGGCTTGCTGGCGCAACTGGACGCGGACGAACGGGCTGCGCTTCAGCCGCTCGAACCGCGCGCCTAAAGCGTCACGCCTGACCCTGAGACATTGGCCCAAGCCGAAGCAGCGCGCCCGTCATGTTGGGCACTGTGCTCCGCCCAAAGCTGTGGTGCAGGGTTTTGGCGAAGCGCTTTAGCGGCTCATCCTTGGGCCGCGCCCCTCGATCCAGCGGAAGCCGAGCGTGATGACCCCCGCGATGACGAGGTATCCGGCGGCCAGCAGCAAGAGAGGCTCGTAAATGATGAAGGTATCCTGCCGCACGCGGCCGGCGACGGCATAAAGTTCGACAATGGTGATGGTCGCAACCAGTGGCGTCGCCTTCAATTGCAGGATCGTCTCGCCGCCCAAGGTGGGCAGGGCATTGCGGATCGCCTGTGGCAGCCAGATGCGAAAGAATATCTTGTGGCGTGGCATGCCAAAGGCGCGCGCTGCCTCGATCTGGCCCTTTTGCACGGATGAAAAGGCGCCCCGCATGACTTCGCCCTCGTAGCCCGCATAGGACAGGGTCAGCGACAGAACCGCATAGGGCCACGCCTGACGCAGATAGGGCCAAAGCTCGGAATTGCGGATCCATGGGAACTGCGGAAAAAGGGAGCCGAGGCCGTAGTAGAGCAGCCATATCTGCAACAAAAGCGGCGTGCCGCGAATGACAGTGCAAAAGGCGCGCGCGGGCGCGGCCAGGTACCACGGCCCGATCGCTTGGGCGAGGCCCAAGGGCACCGCCAGCATGAAGCCGAGGATGATGGTCACCACCAGAAGCCATATGGTCACCCAGAGCCCCTCAAGCGCGAGCGGCGCATAGCGCGGCAGCCAGCTCCAATCCATGGCAATCGCGCACCAAACCACGAAGGCCGCGAAGAGGCCCAGCATGATGATGCGGCGGGGGATGAGCATGGCGCGGATCATCTGCATGGCGTCAGCTCCGGTGCGACGGCTGGCCGCGCCGCGCCCATTTTTCGATCCGGCCAAAGATCACGCCCGAAAAAAGCGTGACCATCAAATAGAGAAAGCCCGCTGCGAGGAAAAACGTGAAATAGGCCCGCGTCGATTGCGCGGCCTGCCGCGTCTCGAGCGTGAGTTCGGAAAACCCGACAACGGCCAGCAGTGCGGTATCCTTGGTGGCGATCAGCCACAAGTTCGCAAGGCCCGGAATGGCGAAGGCGGTCATCGCGGGGATCGTCACGCGGCGCGCCATCAGGCCGCGCGGCATGCCATAGGCGCGCGCCGCCTCGATCTGGCCGGGCGGAATCGCGCGGATCGCGCCGCGTAGAATTTCGGTGGAATATGCGCCCTGCACGATGCCCAGCACCCAGATACCGGCGGCAACACCGCTGATTTCGACGGGGCCGCGGCCCATCGCGCGGGCCGCCTGATTCAGAAGGTCAGTGCCCATGTAATAAAGGATCAGGATCAGGACCAGTTCGGGCACCGCGCGTACGACGGTGGTATAGACCTCCAGAAGGTCGCGCACCCAAGGGCTGCCATAAAGTTTGCCCATTGCGCCAAAGAAGCCGATGACAAGGCCAAAACCAAAGGCCCCCAGCGCGATCTGGATCGAATTGACCAGACCGCGCAGAAGGTTCGCCCCCCAGCCGGGGGGCGATAGCGAGAGCAGTTCGAGAGTTTGCTCCAAAGCGGGCTCTTACTCGCTATAGATCGGGGCCGAGAAATACTTGGCCGTGATCTCTTCGTGCGTGCCATCCTCGAGCACCTTGGCGATGCCTTCGTTCAGCTTTTCGCGCAGCTCGTCATCGCCCTTGCGCACGCCAGCGCCGACGCCCTGGCCCAGCACGGCCACATCATCGGCCACCGCGCCGACGATCTCGCAGCAATCGCCCATGTCACTTTCTACGAAATCTGCCATGGCGATGCTGTCGGCCTGAATCGCGTCGACGCGGCCCGAGAAGAGATCCTGATTGGCCTCGTCCTGGGTCTGGTAAATGCGGATCTCGGCGACTGCGTCCTCGAAATGCTTTTGCGCATACGCCTGGTGCGTGGTCGAGGCCTGGACACCCAGGATCTTGCCCTCAAGGCCCTCAAGGCCCTCGACCGTCGGCTCGATGTCCGAGCCTTTGGGCGCGACGACCACGGCCGGTGTCTTGTAGTAGTGATCGGTAAAGTCGATCTGCTTGGCGCGGTCTTCGGTAATCGACATCGAGGCCATGATGACATCGATCTGCTCGCCCATCAGCGAGGGGATGATGCCGTCCCAGGCGGTCGGCGTCAGCTCGCATTCGATCTCGGCGGCGTTGCAGACGGCGTCGATCATCTCGACTTCCCAGCCTGTCCAGTTGCCGGCGCTGTCGGGCGCGGCGAAGGGCGGATAGGGCTCGGCTGCGATGCCGACCTTGACGGTCTCGGCCATGGCGGCCCCCGTCATGAGGGCGAATGTCGCGGCCCCTGCGGCCAAAGTTGTCTTGAGCTTCATAATGTCGTCTCCCTGTTTTTCTTTTGTTGGGTTTGCATTCAACGGCCCGCCTCAGGCGACGGTCCGAAGAAACTGTTTGAGCCGTTCGGATTTGGGATTGCCGAACACCTCTTCGGGTGGGCCTTCCTCTTCGATCCGGCCCTCGCTGAGGTAGATGACGTGGCTTGCCACCTCTCGGGCGAATTTCATTTCATGCGTGACAAGGATCATGGTGCGCCCCTCGGCGGCCAGATCGCGGATCACACTCAGCACCTCGCCCACCAGTTCGGGGTCGAGCGCGCTCGTCGGTTCGTCAAAGAGCATGACAGACGGGTTCACCGCCAGCGCGCGCGCGATCGCCGCGCGTTGCTGTTGTCCGCCCGACAGGAACGCCGGATAGCTGTCTGCCTTTTCCGACAGGCCGACCCGCTTGAGCAGCACCATCGCGCTGGCAATCGCCTCGCGCTTGGGCACCTTGAGGACATGCACGGGCACCTCGATCACGTTTTCCATCAGGGTGCGATGCGTCCAGAGGTTGAAGGATTGGAACACCATTGCCAGCCGGGTGCGGATGCGTTCGATCTGGCGCGGCTTGGCAGGGCTGCCATCGGGCTTCATCTCAACTTCTTCGCCGCCGACGATGATGCGGCCGCTGGTCGGCGTCTCGAGAAAGTTGATGCAGCGCAGCATCGTCGACTTGCCCGACCCCGAGCCGCCGATTATCGCCACCACGTCGCCGCGCGCCGCCGTTAGCGACACGCCCTTGAGCACCTCGAGGTTGCCGAAGGACTTGTGCAGATCCTCAACCCGAATCGCCTCGGCGGCGGGTTCGGCCCGGTCTGCGGCATCATCTGCGGTGTTCGCCTCCGCTTGTGGCGCGGATTGTGCGGAACTCATGCAATTGTCTCCCTTACGTGCTTGCAGTAATTCCTATTTTGTATACTTATGCAACTGTATAATTATATTGTTTCCAGCCACCCCTTGCCAGAAAGGCCCCGGATGTCGCCCGATCGCAAATCCTTTCGCCGAATCGGCCCTGACCTGCGCCGCGACGCGATGATCGCGGGCATGCTGGCCGTGATCGCGGAAGAGGGCATCGCTGCGGCCACCACACGCGCCGTCGCCGCGCGTGCGGGCGTCACGCCGGGGCTGATCCGGCATTATTTTGACAGCAAGGACGCACTGCTGAGTGCTGCATTCGAGCGCCACATGGGCGATCTGACGGAGGCCACGCGCCGCATGGGGCAGGGGGATAGCGCCGCAGCGCGTCTTGCCGCGTTCATTGACGCGGGGCTGCGCGCCCCTGTCGTGAGTGCCGAAGCCGTCTCGCTCTGGGCCGGGTTTCTCACGCATGTGCAGCGCAGCGCCGAGATGCAGAGCGTTCACGCGCGCACCTACGCAGAGTTTCGCGATCATTTGCAGGGCCTTGTCGCCGATGCGCTGCGCGAGGCGGGCCGCCCCGCGCCGGATGCGGCCCTGCGCCGCCATGCCATTGCCTGCAATGCGGTGATCGACGGGCTCTGGCTGGAGGGCGGAATGCTGCCCGATGCCTTTGCTGGGGGCGAGTTGGCCGAGATCGGGCTTGAGACGATTGGCGAGATGCTGAATTTGCCGCTGCGCACTGCCGCGCCGCGCCACGACGAAATGACAAAAGAGGAAACATCATGAAGTTCGCAGACATCACGCAGCGCCTGTCCGGTCTTGGCAGTGCCAAATGGGCCGTTCATGTGCGGGGCCGCGCCCTTGCCGCCGAGGGCCGCGACATTGTCGAGCTCACCATCGGCGAGCCTGACGTTCCGCCCGTCGATGCCCTGATGGAGGAAGCGGCGAATGCGATGCGCTCCGGGCGCATGGGCTATTCCGACGGCATGGGCGAGCCGGGGCTGCGCGCCGCCCTTGCGCGGCGGTATACCGAATCGACGGGTCGCGACATTCACCCCGATCAGGTGATGTGCCTGCCCGGCACGCAGACGTCGCTTTACACCGCGCTGATGGGGGTGGTGCAGGACGGCGACGAGGTGCTGGTGGGCGATCCGATGTACGCCACCTACGAGGGGTGCATCCGCGCCACCGGCGCCGCCATGGTCCCGGTCCCGCTGTCGCCCGAGAACGGCTTTCGCATGAAGGCATCCGACATCGAGGCGCGCATCACACCGCGCAGCCGCGCGATCTTGCTGAACACGCCGCACAACCCCACGGGTGCGGTGCTGACCCGGGACGACATCCGCGAGATCGGCGCTGTCGCGCGCAAGCATGACCTCTGGATCATCTCGGACGAGGTCTACGAGGAGCTGATCTTTGACGGCGTTCCCTTCGCCTCGCCGCTGGCCGAGCCGGATCTGGCCGAGCGGACGGTGGTCGTGTCCTCCATCTCGAAAAGCCATGCGGCGCCGGGCTTTCGTAGCGGCTGGGCCATTGGCAGCACCGAGTTTACCTCCCGCCTGTTGTCGCTATCGGAAACCATGCTCTTTGGCAGCCAGCCCTTCCTCGCCGACGCAACCGCAGCAGCAATATCCGCGCCGTCGACCGTCGCGCCCGGCATGCGGCAAAGATTTGCGGCCCGCGCCGGATACATCGCAACGCGGCTCGAAAATGAGAGCGCACTGCGCGTCAGCCGACCGCAAGCGGGCATGTTTGCGCTGATCGACATCGCCTCCACCGGGATGGACGCCGAGAGCTATGCGTTCGATCTGCTGGAAAATTCGGGCGTCTCGGTGATGCCCGGCACATCCTTTGGCAAGACGCTGGACACTTGGGTGCGCGTTGCTCTGACCGCGCCCGACGCCGCAGTCGAGACGGCATGCGATCGCATCATTGCCCATGCCGCCGCGCGCGTCCCTGCTGCCGTTTGACCCAGAGGAACCAGTAACATGACCAGCCCCGCCACCCATTTCAGCCATGCCATCTCGCGCCGCCCCGGTGCCAGCGTCACCGCGGGCCTGCGGGCCGAGGATCGCGGCGCGCCGGATCGGGCCCGCATGATGGCCGCGCATGACGCCTATATCGCAACCCTGCGCAGCACGGGCGCCGAAGTGACGGTGCTGGAGGCGCTCGAGGAATATCCCGACGCGCTCTTTGTCGAGGACACTGCGCTTTGCCTGCCGGAGGGCGCGATCATGATGCGCCCCGGCGCGCCCAGCCGCATGGGCGAGGTGGCGCAAATGCGCCCGGTCCTCGCCACGCTTTTCGCAGATCTGCGCGACATTGCGGGGCCGGGTCACATCGAGGGCGGGGATATCCTTTATACCGGGCGCGAGGTGCTGGTGGGCCGTTCGGCCCGCACCGACGCGGCAGGCGTGGCCGAGCTGCGCGCCATTCTGGATGAGTGGGGCCACGCCTTGCGCGAGCTGCAGACGCCCGAGGGCGTGCTGCATTTCAAGACAGACTGCTCGCTGCTGGACCCCGAGACGATCCTCTCGACGCGGCTTCTTGATTCGGAAGGCTGCTTTGACGGCTACCGGGTGCTGCACCTGCCCGAAGGCGAGGAGGCGGCAGCCAATGCCATAAGGTTCAACGACGTGGTGCTGCTGCCGGACGGATTTCCCAAGACGGCCGAGATGCTGACGCGCGAAGGCTATGCCATCCGGCCCATCGACAACACCGATTGTGCGCTGCTGGATGGCGGCATGTCCTGCCTGTCGCTGCGCCTCAATCCGGCCCCCTGACTGGGGGCCTATTTCAGCTCGACCTCGATGAAGGACATCGGCGCGTCACCGCCATTGATGACATTATGCTCGATGCCCTCGTCGCGCCGATAGACGCTGCCCGCGGTGACATGGTTTTCCGCAACCTCGCCGCCGGGCAACTCCAGCCGCATGTGGCAATCTGTCAGCGCAGTGATGACGTAGTCCATGCCATGCACATGCCAGCCCGTCTGCTGCCCCGGTTCGAAGTCGAACCGGGTGACGCGTGTGCGGGCGTCATCGATCAGTTGGGTCGCGGTGCATGTCATGGCCATTGTCGGAGCCTCCGGCGGGAGTATTTCAGGAACTGTGAAAGATCATGTCGCCACAGATGGGCCGCACTGTCCAGAGGCCAAAGCCAATGGCAGAGGCGGCCCACCCTGCTTTTTCTTGGGAAGAGTACCCGGCCCACATTGGGGCCGGGCAGGGCGGTGCCTTCAGGTCGCGTAGTTTGACTTCTCGTCGTCCAGAACCGCCATCAACTCGGTAAGGTGTCTGTCGGCCTGGCCGGGGTATCCCTCAAGCTCGCGTGCGGTCTTTTCGGCGATGTCATCGGGCAGGACGCGCAGCGGCTGGCCGGTCTGAAGCGCGCGGATATAGGTCTCGGCGGCGCGCTCGAAGTAATACATGCGGTTGAAGGCGTCTGCGGGGCTGTCACCAAGGATGAGCACGCCGTGGTTGCCCATGATCATGACTTTCTTGGAGGGGTCTTGCAGCTGGGCTGCGCAGCGCTCGCCCTCTTCCTCGAAGGCGAGGCCGCCGTATCCTTCGTCGATCACGGTGCGGCCAAAGAAGGTGGCGCAGTTCTGGTCGATGGGCAGCAGGCGGCTATCAGCGAGGCTGGCGAGGACCGTGGCAAAGATGGAATGCACATGCATCACGCAGCGCGCGTGGGGGCAGCGGCGATGTACCGCGCCGTGCAGGCCCCAGGCCGTCGCGTCGGGTGCGCCCGGACGATTGAGGGCCTCTGCATCATTGGCGTCCAGCTCCAGCAGGTCGGAGGCGCGAATGCGCGAGAAATGCGCCTGATCGGGATTCATGAGGAATCGCGTGCCGTCTTCGTTGACCGCGAGGCTGAAGTGATTTGCCACCGCCTCGTGCATTCCAAGGCGGGCGGTCCAGCGAAAGGCAGCGGCCATCTGGCAACGCTCTGACCAATGGGTGATGTTCGGTGGTGTGGATGCGTCTGGCATGATGAGTCCTTTGGGTTTTCGGGGGTGAATGAAGGTCTTCGGGCCGGAGTCTGCACGATTCGGCGGAGGGGCCGCAAGCCTTGGCAGGGGCGATATTTAAGAGGCCGATGGCCGCTATATAATTGCACGTGACCGAGCCGTGGCGCCCACGGGCACCGGGCGAGGCCAGCAAAACAAGGGGGCTGTGCCGGGCGTGCGCCGGGTGCGGCAACACTGTGTGCCAAAATCGTCACAGCCTTGGCCGCATCCGCACCACCGGGCCGGGGTTCGTTGACAGCGAAGGGCAAAATACCGCATTTGAACTCAAGTCGCGTCCAACAGGGAGGCGGCGGATCATGACACACATCATTCCTGCTACTCTGAGGAGGGACATACCTTGAAAAAGCATCTGCTTAGCACCAGCGCCATCGCCCTGGGCGTCGCCGCAGCGGCCCCCGCCGCGGCCCAAGAATGGGACGTTTCGTTCGGCGGCTTCATGAGCCAGCACGTCGCATATGCCGACATCGGCGGCACCGCTGCAGCCGGTCTCGACCTTGACGGCGTCGACCTGCACTCGAACACCGAGATCATCTTCACCCCCTCGATCACGCTGGACAACGGCCTGACCTTCGGTGTGAACGTCCAGATGGAAGGTGAAAACCAAGGCGGTTTCAGCCAGATCGACGAATCCTACATGACGATCAGCTCGGACACTCTGGGTAAAATCGTTGTCGGTTCCGAGAACTCGGCTGGCTACATGTCCATGGTTGGCGCGCCCGGCGTGACCTCGATGTACATCAACTCGCCCTCGATCTCGACCTTCATCCCGTTCTCGCTGGCATATCCGGGCGGCTTCCGCCAGGCTGGCCTGTCGAGCTACACCGAAGTCGCGGGTAACAACGACGTTCAGCGTCTGACGTACTTCACGCCTTCGTTCAACGGCCTGACAGTCGGCATCTCCTATGCACCCACCGGTGCACTGAACGTTCGCAACAGCTATGGCGTCGACCGTAACGCCGTTCTGTCGGACATCTTCGACATCGGCGCGAACTACAGCCAGACCTTCGGCACCACCAGCGTCACGCTGGCGGCACGCTACGGCACAGGCGAAGCGCCGACTGGCGGCGGTTCGGATCCCGAGACTTGGGGTGTTGGCGCACAGGTTGGCTTCGGCGACTTCACAGTCGGCGGTAGCTATGCCGAGAACGACAACGGCCTTGCACTGGGTGCGAGCGACAGCGAAGGCTGGAGCCTTGGCGTGACTTACGACGTCGCTGGTCCTTGGGCTCTCGAAGCGCTTACCTACCAGGGTGAGACAAAGAATGCTGCCGGTAACAATGCCGACTACAAAGCCTACCGTATCGGCGCAAGCCGCGACTTGGGCCCCGGCGTCAGCTGGGACATCTATGCGGCACAGGTCGACGCGGACAACGGTGTGACCGGCGCAGGCGCGGCTGACATCGATGGTACGATCATCGGCACCGGCATCAACCTGTCTTTCTAAGACCGGTTCGCCAGACAATATCGAGCGGGAGGGGTGGCAACGCCCCTCCCGTTTTTTGTGCGAAGTCGTTTTTCTGCCCTCGTCTGATTCCGGCCTAAAGACATCGGCAGGGCGCGATGCGCCCTCGTCCCTTGGGTGCATTGATCTAAGCTTTTGCAGCGATGGTACCCCCGAGTTCCGCCAGAGGGGTAGCAACGCAGCGCCCCTTGGTTTAATTGGCTAGGGAACGGGCGATTTCCACGCAGGGGCCGAAAAGATGAGCAAGAAACCCAAGCCAAAGACCGCGCCAAAGCCGGCCGCCGCAGCACCCCGGCCCAAGCCGAAGGCAAGCATTGTCTGGCTGGCCTCCTACCCAAAGTCGGGGAACACTTGGACGCGGATCTTTCTCGCCAATTATCTGACCAATGCCGACAAGCCGGTGTCGATCAATGAGGTCCACCGCTTTGGCATGGGCGATTCCATCGCCAAGACCTACAACATGGTGGCCGCACCCCATACGCCTGATCTGAACGATTATCTCGTGACCCTGCGCCTGCGCGACAAGGTGCTGCGCGGCATCATCGGTAATGGCGCCGACGTCAATCTGGTCAAGACGCATAATGTGCGCAGCAAGGCCTATGGCACAGTGCTGATTCCGCCGGAATATACCCGATCATCTGTGTATATCGTGCGCAATCCGCTGGACATGGTGCTGTCCTACGCGCGCCACTACGGGATCGAGCCTGCGGAGGCCGTCGAGGCGATCGGCCGCGGCGACAATGCCAATGCGACCGATGGCGCTGCGGTCTGGCAGTTCCTTGGCTCGTGGTCCGAACATGTGGAAAGCTGGACCAACAATTCGCCCTATCCGTCACTGGTGCTGCGCTATGAGGACATGCTGGACAAGCCCGAGCAGGCGTTCGGCTCGCTGGTGCGGCATCTGGGCGTGCCCTTGCAGGAAGAGCGGCTGGAAAAGGCGATCCGATTTGCCAGTTTCGACGAGGTGTCGAGCCAGGAAAAGGCGACCGGGTTCAAGGAAAACCCCGGCAAGAGCGAGACATTCTTTACCTCCGGCAAGGCCGGAAAGTGGAAAGAGGCGCTGGGCGAGGATCTGATCGACAAGATCAAGACCGACCACAAGGCCACCATGAAGCGCTTTGGGTATCTTTGAGATGGCCGCGCTCAACCGTATCATCTGGATCGCGTCCTACCCCAAGTCGGGCAATACATGGATGCGCAGCCTTCTGGCGCATTACTTCATGCCGCAGGGGCAGGCGCCCGATATCAACAACTTGCGCAATTTTACCACCGCCGACGTGCGGCAGGATTTTTATGACGCGGCCAATGGCGGCCCCTACAAGGGCAAGGATCTGAACGATTGGATGCGCGTGCGGCCGGCCGCGCTGCGCCTGATCGCGCAATCCCGGCCCAATCATCATTTCGTCAAGACGCATTGCCAGACGCTGCGCATCGGCAATCAGGATGTGATCCCACCAGAGGTGACGGCGGGGGGCATTTACCTGATCCGCAACCCGTTTGACCTTGCGCCCAGTTTTGCGCGCCACCAATCGGCGGATATCGACACGGCCATCGACCGGATGTGCAATCCCGACACGGTGATGGGCACGCCCAGCGGCATTTTCGATCTGCTGGGGCGCTGGGACGATCACGTTGGATCGTGGACCAAGGCGCCGGGACTGAAGCGGCGCGTGATCCGCTATGAGGATCTGCTGACCAAGCCCGCCCGCGAGATGCGCGGCCTGCTTGAGGTGTTTCTGGGCCAGAAGGTGGATGCGACCAAACTGGCCCGCGCGGTCAAAGCAACCACCTTTGCCAACATGCAAAAGCAGGAGCGCGAGAAGGGCTTTACCGAGAAGCCCGCCGGGATGGGCAACTTCTTTGCGAAGGGGCAGGCGGGCGTCTGGAAGGACGATCTGACGCCCGCGCAGGTTGGTCGCCTGCGAGAGGCGTTCCTTCCGACGCTCGAAACGCATTACCCTGAAATGCTGGCCGAGACCGAAGCCTTCGCCGCAAAGGCGTGATATGATCGGCGCAAAGACAGGCCGCGACAAGACTGGAGGACCCCAGATATGACACATGCGATCAAGATCCTTATGGCCGGTGCCGCCGCTGCGGGACTTGCCGCCTGCTCGCCCAACATGCCTGCGGGCACCGCGACGCTGGGCCCTGCGCCCGCGCTGGGCGGCGGGACGTTTACCTCGCCGGGCGGTCTTACGGTTGCGGTGGATGCGCGCAACATCGGTGGGCGCACGGGCGTCTGCGGTGTCTGGGCCGAGAGCGTCAATCAGTCGGTCATGACCCGTAACACCGCGCCCAAGATCCTCGACAGCGCCGGTGTGACACTGGCGGGCGAGGGCGTGGCGCAGGGCCTCAAGTTCCTGCGCCAGGTTGAGCCTGCGACAAGCTATGCGGGCCTGGAGGCAAATTGCATCACGACCGAGCGTCCATGGCGTGCCGGCGATGAAGCCCGCCCCCTTGAGGTGCATATACCGCGCCAGATCGTCGTGAATGATCTCGACGGCGGCTTTGGCGAATCCGGTGGCATCCTGATCTGGTTCCGGCCGGGCGGACCGGGCGCACACCCCAGCGACCCCAAGCCGTGGTATCATCTCGGCGGAACGGGCGTATCCGGCCGGATCTCATCCCAGGAGCAACCTCAAGAGTAAGGCGACAGCCACCTTCTCATTTGGGTGCGCTCCCCGGCAGGGAACTGCCGGGGCGTGGATTGCGTTTGCCTTTGGACTAACTGTTTCAAGAGTTAAGTGCCAAAAGTTAAGTGAAGGAAAGTAAATGGTTGAAGTATCAGGTTTCGGCGGGCTGATCCTCCTTGCATGTACCGTTTGGGCAATCGTCTCGACCCTCGGAGCGCGGATTTCCTCGGGGCGCAAGGCGGTCTGGATCCTCGTCGTCCTCTTGCTTCCTTTGCTTGGCTTCTTGATCTGGTTGCTCTTCGGTCCGCGCGCGGATCGGGGCACGGCATGAGAGCGCGCATTGCGTCTGCCTATGCCGGCCGTCGGTGGCCTGTTGGTCTGTGGCCGGCGCTCAAGGGGGTCTGGATCCTGATCGGCGAGAAGAACCTGAACCTCATTGCCTCGGGCATCGGTTTTTACGGTATTTTGGCAGTTTTTCCATCTATCGCGGCGGTGATTGCCCTTTGGGGCTTCGTTGCCGACCCAGCGCTCGTGGAAGCGCAAGTATCGGAATTCACCACACTATTACCGGAAGAGGTTGCAACCCTGCTGACCTCGCGCGTGGCCGAACTGGTGGCTGCCGATGCGACGACTTTGGGATGGGCCGGGGTTTTATCGGTTGCCCTAGCGCTTTGGTCCTCCCGTGCGGGCGTTGCGGCGCTGGTCATCGGGTTGAACGCGGTTTATGGCGAGGATAACAGGGGCGGATTTCGCCATCTGATGGTCGCGTTTGGCCTGACTGGATCGCTCATGCTGCTTGCGCTGGCCTGTTTTGCGGCACTTGTCGTCGCGCCTATCGCGCTCACATTCCTGCCACTGGGGCCATTCGGAACCTTCGTAGCCGAAATGATGCGGTGGTGTGTGGCTGTGGCGACAGTGCTCATTGCCTTGGGGTTGCTCTATCGCTATGCGCCCAATCGTCGGCGCATGGCGCGGGCGAACTGGATCACTCCGGGCGCGGTCACAGCCACGATTCTCTGGGCGCTGGCCACTTGGGCCTTCACCGTCTATTTGCAGAATTTTGCGAATTACAACAAGATCTACGGCTCACTCGGTGCGGTGATCGTGATGCTTTTGTGGCTCTACATCAGCGCCTTCGTCTGCCTGCTGGGGGCTGCGCTGAATGCCGAGCTGGAGTTGCAGCAAAAGAAGGATACGACGCGCGGGCCCAGCAGACCGATGGGCAAGCGCGGCGCATTTGTTGCAGACAACCTCGAGCGCGATGGCGATAGCCGTTAACGACGCCCGCGTGCGGCGTGGGCGGCGTTGAGCCCGATGATGAAGGCTTCGGCCAAGGGCGACATGTTGCTTCGAGACGGGGGGGCTGCCGGATCATGAGCCGCCGCAGCCTCGGCCATGATGTCCTCGCGGCGGTCTTTGGAACTTGATGCCACTCCAAGGAAGATCAGCCCCAGACCGAGGAAGATTCCGCCCATGATAAGGGAGGCGAACAGGTTCGAATACGCTTCAGCCAGAAGTATCCAACCGGCAGAGGCCAGAAAACCGACGCCAACCGCGACGAGTGCCACGCCAATACCGCGCAAAAGCGCGCGCCGGATGGCGCGCGCCGAGCGCATTTTTAGCGCTTCTACCAAGCCTGACATAACGCTTAGCGCCGGTTGGTGGTCAAGATGCCGACGACAAAGCCGAGTGCGGCCGCCATGCCAAGCGAAAGGGCAGGCTTGTCATGAACAAACTCATGGGCCTGAGCGTTCAGCGCGTCTGCCTGCGCCTGAGCGGAATTGATTGCATTCGTGCCGCGGGCGCGGGCTTCGTCGAACCGCTTTTGCGCCGCTTCGGTCATTCCCTCTTTCTGCGCCTTGGCCATCGCGCCGAGCGTATCGGTGATGGAGGCGATGTCGTCGCGCAGAATTGCAATCTGCGCTTGCAGATCTTCGCTGTCGGGGGACTTGTTTTGTGCCATGGTGCGGCCTCCTGAATTTCCATTGTCGTTGCGCGTCAACGCAGCAGTTTGCCGTTGGTTCCTCGCTCCTGACGTTTGAGTGAACGCAGGAACCGCTACGAGACTGGCGCGTTTGAAAGGTCTAGCAGACTTTGCCAGCCACGTCGTTTCATAAGTCTTAAAAACAGGAGGCCACCATGCTGTATTGGGCCGCCGTCTTTCTTGTTGTCTCCATCGTCGCGGCCATCTTTGGATTTGGCCTCATCCCCTCGGCATCTGCGGGCGTTGCACAAACCGTATTCTTCATTTTCATCTCATTGTTCGTGTTGACCCTTATCCTGAGCGCCTTTCGCAAGTAATGCCAATCACCTTACCGGGCACCAGATGAGCAAGTCGATGAAAAACGCCGCCCACATCGAATGTGAGGGCGGCGTTGCTTTGATCCATCTTGAGTAGCGCTCGGGCTCAGGCTGTCTTCAGCGTCTCGGTCGATGAAAAGAACATGGCCTGACCGACAGCCGAGCGCACCTGATCTTCGCTATAGGGCTTGGCGATGACGAATGCCGGCTCGGGCTTGTCACCTGTCAGCAGCCGCTCGGGAAAGGCCGTGATGAAGATGACCGGAACATCCCCGATCTGCTTGAGCAGAGCATTGACCGCGTCGATCCCGGACGAGTTGTCGGCCAACTGGATGTCCGCCAGAATGAGATCCGGCGTCTTCTGCAGGCCCAACTCGATTGCGGCATCCCGCGTGCGCCCGATGCCAGTCACCCTGTGTCCGATCGACGTGACGATGCTGTGCAGATCCATCGCGATGATCGCCTCATCCTCGATGACAAGGACATCGCCCGCCATGCTTTCCTCGATTTCGCGGCGCGCGGCGGAGATCAGATCCTGGGCATCATCAGCGCTGATATCCATGATCTTGCCAATTTCCTGCGGTGTGAACTCTTCGATCGAGTTCAAAAGCAGGGCTTGGCGCGTGTCGGGCGTCAGCTGCCTCATCCGGTCCTGCGCCGCCGTTTCAAGGCTGCGCGGGAGGGAAACATCGGAGGCTTCGTCGGGCGCACCGGCGCTTTGCCAGACTAGGCGAAAGGCACGAAAGAGTGCAACGCGCGGCGACGCATCGTCCGCGTAAGCTGCGCGGTCGATCAATATCGCTTCAAGAGTGGCAGTTGCAAACGCATCCCCGCTGGACTGGCTGCCGGTAAGTGCTCGGGCGTAGCGCCTCAGGTAAGGAAGGTGGTGTGCGATCTGCTGCGAAAAATCCGCGCTCGCGTCAGAAGTACCCATCGTTGCTCCGTTGTATTACTGAATGTTTTTTGTAACGTAGGGAACCAACTATGTGACCGTGCGTTTGGTTCCAACGCGCGAAAAAAGTAACTCAAAGGTTGAAACCATGGATTGGCAGACGTGACGATGGGTAGCAAGCCAGACAGCGCCAAAGGTGGCGGGAAACCGCCCGCCAAAGTGCCCAAGCGCGATCAAATCGATGACAACCTCAAGCGTGTCTATAACGAGATGCTGGAAGAGGACGTGCCGGATCGGTTTGAAGAATTGCTGCGTCAGTTGCGCGAACAGGACAAGTCATGACATCCAAGCGAGCCGATGGCGATGCTGCGGATCTTGATCCACGCGAAGAGATCGTAACCCACCTCAAGCCGATGCGCGCCTTTGCGCTGTCGCTGACCCGCGACGTCGCGCGGGCCGATGATCTGGTGCAGGATACGGTCGTCAAGGCGTGGACCAACATCGACAAGTTTACAGCCGGGACGAACATGCGCGCGTGGCTGTTCACGATCCTGCGCAACACGTTCTATTCCGAGCGGCGAAAGGCCAAGCGCGAGGTTGCCGATGTCGATGGCGCAATGACAGAGCGCATGTCGGAAAAACCCGCCCATGACGGACGCTTGGCGCTCACGGATTTTCGCCGCGCCTTTGACCAATTGCCGGCCGAGCAACGCGAGGCATTGATCCTTGTTGGGGCTCAGGGCTTTGCATATGAAGAGGCTGCGCGCATGTGTGATTGTGCTGTCGGCACAGTAAAAAGCCGCGCAAATCGAGGCCGCAAACGCTTGGCCGAGATGCTGCACATGCACGAGGACGAAGCGATGGAACTGACCGACCAGGCCACCGTTGCAGTGATCAGCCGTAACCCGGGTGCTTAAAAGACGTGCATGAAAAGAGACCCGAGAGGGCCGTCGTGCCCGAGGAGGGGTGGCAATCTCTCAGTCGTCGCAATGCGTTGCTGCCCCGCATTGCGTTGATGCTGACGCTTGCGCTGCTTCCTCTGGGTATCATTGCCGTCGCTCAGACCAAAAGCGCGATCGACAATGCACAAGAGACATACCGCGCCGGTCTGAGCGCGCAGACGTCGCGCCTGATCTCTCCCGAGCGCGAAGCGCTTCAAAGCGCGCGGGGGATCACCCAGGGCCTCGCCGATGCACTGGCGGTTCTTGGACCCAGCGATGCTGTCTGCGCGGATCTCATGAAGTATTCGTCCCAGCGCAACGAGGATATCGTATTTCTGGGCTATATCGACGCCGAGCGTCGTTCGGAGTGCAACAATTACGGCATAGCCTATGATTTTTCGGGCATCGAGCCGCTCGGTCGAGCGATGGAAAAAGAAGATCTGTCGATCACATACAATCCCGCCGGCGGGGCCAGTTCCAAGCCGGTCGTCATCCTGCAACAGCCGGTCTATAGCGCACAGGGCGTCTTTCGCGGCTTCGTGACCCTGTCGATGCTCAGCGAGACGTTGAAGGCCGAGCGGGCACGGGAAATGGTGGCGGATGATGCTGTTGTCGTCACGTTCAACCGGGACGGAATGGTTCTGACGTCCGACGATGTGCCAGGGGGCTACGAGCAATACATGCCCGCGGACACGTCTTTGGCAAAATTGATGGGCAATGGTAAACAGCTCTTTTCAGAAATCAGCATCGGCGGCGAGGCGCGAGAATTTTCTGTCGTGCCGATCCTCGAGGACCGGGTTTATGGCCTTGCCAGTTGGCAAACGGCGCAGCCCTTGATGCGCGACCGCGCGTTTGCGACCTTCACCCTGCTCTTTCCGTTACTGATGTGGCTGATCAGCCTGATCGTTGCGCTGCTGGCGATCCGCTTGCAGGTAATCCGCCCGATCCGCATTCTCGGTCGCCAGATGCGCGACTTTGCCGAGGGTCGCCGGGTATTCAAGAGCGATGCGCTGAATCGGGCGCCCAGCGAGTTGCGCGAAATCGGCGAGACCTTCTCGATCATGGCGCAGAAGGTCGTCCGTGACGAAGCGGATCTGGAGAACACCGTTCACGAGCGTGATGTGCTGATCAAGGAGGTGCATCACCGGGTAAAGAACAACCTTCAATTGATGTCCTCGATCCTGAACATGCAATCACGCGACGCGCCCAGCACCGACACACGCAGTGCGCTTCGCAGGGTGCAGGACCGCCTGACCAGCCTCGCTGCGGTGCATCGCGGCCTCTACGAGACGCCGCAAGTCAGCCAGGTGCGCGTTGATGCGCTGCTCGATGATCTCTTGGGGCAGCTGGTCAAACTGGGTGATGGCGGCTCGACGCCGCTTGACGTGGAACTCAAGTTTGAGCCGGTGACGCTTGTGCCCGATCAGGCCGGGCCGCTGGCGATGCTGGCAGCCGAAGGCTTCACCAACGCGCTGAAATACGCGACGATCGGCGATGATGGGCGCCGCCGCATTCGTGTGCGGCTTTATCCGCACGACTCCGGTCCGGATATGGTGATGTTTGAAATCGCCAACACCGTGCAGAGCGAGATTCGCGCAGAGACCGAGCAGGGCCTTGGCCTCAAGCTTATTCAGGCGTTCTGTGCGCAGCTGGATTGCCGCATGAAGAGCAGCGATGAAGAGGCCGGTTGGTTTGCGATGCAGGTCTGCTTCAAGATGCAGGAATTCGCACCCGAGCAGCACACGCCGCGTGTCTGACGCGTCAGCCTTGCATCCTGTGATATAAGATCAAGGGAGGCGTGCGCATCTCTGTTGTGGGGCACTGCGCCTTGACACATTCGGCAGGTCATCCGCGCTGGGTGACAGCTATAAATCCACGAAAAAAGGGGCTGCCCGATGGGCCGCCCCTCTGAAATATCTCTGCGGTCGTAGGCGCTTACTTGGTTGCGCTGGTGTGATGTGCGCCGATGAACCACGCATCCTTGCTGACGCCGCGGCTGACGGCGGTAAAGAGGTCTGCGGTTTCCTCATCCCCCAGTTCGCCGACTTCCTTTAGGCTTTCATGAACGATGCCCGCAAAGGCAACCATGCGCGACTTCAGCTCGTCGATGTGCGTGTCCTGATGGACCGCGTCGCGCGGGTAGGCATCCAGCTTGCCATTCTTCTTCACGCCGTCCAGCGTGCCATCGGCGGTCCCGCCCAAGATGACGCAGCGCTCGGCAATGGTGTCCACGTGCTCGCTCATCCGGTCGTAAACCTCGTCAAGCAGCTGATGGATCCCGATAAAGCCGGGGCCCTTGATGTTCCAATGGGCCTGCTTGATCGCGAGTTGCAACTGGATGCTGCTGGCAAGGGCGATATTCAGGTGGTTGATCGACGCCTCGCGGGCGTTGTCGGTCAGATAGTTTGTGAACGTCTCGGTCATGAGCTGTCCTCTCTGTGCAGTGGAACGGGCAAGCGGCAGCCCGATCAGACTGCCGCTCTTTCAAAAGGAATACGCCCAAGGAGGCGGTTTGGTTCCACCGATGGCGCGCGGGTCAGCGCCCGCTCATGATCATGCGGAAGCGCAGCTGATCAAAGATCACCGCAAGGATCAGAAGCGAGCCGAGCAGAACCATCTGCATATAAGAGCTGACCTGTGCGAGGTTCATCCCGTTCTGCACGAGGATGATGAAGAAACCGCCCAGCACCACGTTCTCGACCCGGCCCAGACCGCCGCGCAGGCTGACGCCCGCAATGACGCAGGCGGCGATCGATTCCAGTGCGATGGTACCGCCCAGATTTGCCTCGCCCGACTCCACCCGCGCGGTCAGCAACAGGCCCGTCAGCGCCGCGATGAGCGAGCAGAGGATATAGGCGACCATCAAGGTGCGCTTGGTGTTGATGGCCGATAGGTGTGCGGCCTTGATATTGCCGCCCACCGCATAGACCTGCGCGCCCAGCCGCGTGCGCGACATGAAGACCCACATGGCGATGATGCAGACCCCGGCGACGATGACGGGCACAGGAACGCCCCAAAGGCGGCCAAAGCCAAATACATTGCCGAATTCAAAGGGCAGGCCCGAAACCGGGATACCGCCCGTCATGAAGAGCGCGAGCCCCGCGCCCACGGAACTGACGCCGAGTGTCATGATGAAGGGTGAGACTTCGAAAACCGCGACACCGATGCCGTTGATGCCGCCCACGACCAGAGCCGCGCCAAAGCCCGCGAGCGCGCCGATGGCAATGGCGATCCAGACGGCGTCAGGAAAGATGCCGACCATCGCCACCATGGTCGAAGCAGACACGACCGAGCTGAGCGCGATGACCGTGCCCACCGACAGATCGAAACCGCCCGAGATCAGCACCAGCATCTGCCCGAGGGAGACGAGGATCAGATAGACTGACTGGCGCCCCACATTCACAAGGTTCTGAATCGTCAGAAACTTGTCCGACAGTATGGTGAACACGATCAGCGCGATTCCGAGAAAGAAAGGCAGCACCCCGACGCGGATGAATATCCGCTTTATCAGGTTGTTCCCGGCTGCGGTGTCATTGGTGCTCATGCACTCTCTCCTGTCTCGTCAAAGAAATGGCGCAGCACGTTGTCTTCGGTGCGCTGATCGCCGGTCAGATCGGCGGTGATGTGGCCCTCGGCCATCACCAGAACGCGGTGTGCGAGGTTCAGAACCTCGGGCAGGTCCGACGAGATCACGATCACCGCCGTGCCCGAGGCCGCGATCTTGCCAATGAGGCGATAGAGCGCGGCGCGCGTGCCCATGTCGACGCCCACTGTCGGCTCGTCAAAGATATAAAGATCGGCCTCATGGCCAAAGCTCTTTGCGAAAAGCACCTTTTGCTGGTTGCCCCCCGACAGTTGCGCAACCACCTTTGAGCGGTAGCTTTCCTTCAGCTCGACGGTCTCGAATATTTCGGCCGAAGTCTCGCGCAGGGCGCGGGGGCGGATCATCGGACCGCGCGCCTCGCGGCCCATCATCAGGTCGATGTCGAGGTTTTGCCACGCTGATTTGGCCAGATCGAGGCCCTCGGCCTTACGGTCGGACGACAGATAATAGATCCCCGCGCCGATGACATGCCGCGTGGCCATGCCGGTGATGTCCTTGCCCTTCCAGCGGACGGTGCCGCCGCGAATGGGCTGGATGCCCATGAGGGTGCGAAACAGGCGCGACTTGCCCGAGCCGACAAGGCCCGCTATGCCCAGAACCTCGCCCCGCCGCGCTGTCAGGGACGCGCCGCGCACACCCCAAGAGTGCATGTCCTCGACCTCCAGCAACACCTCGGCCGGATAATGCTGGATGTCAGGGTAAATGTCGCGGATGGCCCGGCCTGCCATCATCTCGACCAGCGTGGCCTCATCCGTTTCGGCCATCTGGGTGGTGCCGATATAGGCGCCATCGCGCAAGACGGTGACGCGGTCGGCGATGCGTTCGAACTCGTGGATGCGGTGCGAGATATAGATGATCGCCACGCCCTGATCGCGCAGCTTGAGGATCGTCTTGAACAGATGATCGACCTCGCGGTCGGTCAGCGAGGCGGTCGGCTCGTCCAGGATCAGAACCTTGGGGTCGCCGTGAAACGCCTTGGCGATCTCCACCATCTGCTGCTGTGCGCGGCTCAGATGGGCAACGGTCTCGCCCACCGGCACGTCAAAGCCGAGACGATCCAAAAGCTCCTGCGCACGGCGCCGCATCGCGCGATGGTCGGTAAAGGGGCCGATCCCCGGCTCGCGGCCCAGAAACATGTTCTGCGCGACGGTCATCGTCGGGATCAGCGAAAATTCCTGAAAAACGGTATAGATACCAGCGGCCTGCGCATCGGCCACAGAGGCAAAGCGCACCGGTTGCCCTTCGACTGCGATCTGGCCGTCCGAGGGCGTGTTGGCCCCGGCCAAGAGGGAAATCAGTGTCGATTTACCTGCGCCATTCTCGCCAAAAAGCACATGGACCTCGCCGCGCTTCAGGTCGAAATCGACATGATCCAGCGCGGTCACACCGGGGTAGGTGCGCGTCAGTCCGGTCGTTTTAATGAGGGGGGTATCGGTCATATCGGGGGATGGACCTTCCTAGGGGTGCGCCGGGCGGCGGTAGGGGCCGCCCGGCGACAGTTCAGATCACTCGACCGAGAAGACGGGCGAGAAGTCTTCCGGCGGCAGAACGGCGCTGCGATCGGTTTCGGCGATATTGTCCTGATTGATGACAAAGATCTTGGGGCCGACATGTTTGACCACGTCCTTGCCTTCCAGGATGCGTACGGCCTGATCGACTGCCATGCGCCCTTGGATGACCATCGAGTCTGCGGGTGCGGCGGTGATGAAGCCACGCTCGATTCCGGTCCAGACGCCGGGCGTCAGGTAGAAGGCCAGAATGCCCGTCTCGCCCATCAGGCCGCGCTCGCGGATGAGGCCCTGGGCCGCCTCCGCCGTCACGGCGGTGCCGGCAATGTAGTCAACGTCCGAGTGAGCCTGAAGAACGTTCTCGACCAGGCTCATCTGTGCCTCTTTGCCGGTATCGCCATAGCGCGCCTCGAGCACGGTGACGGCGCTGCCTTCAACGGCGTCCATGAAGCCGGTATTCGCGGCTTCGACCCAGCCTGCGCCTGCGGGGCCGGGGAACCAGCCGACAGTGACTTCTTCGCTGCCTTCTGGGTGCTGCTCGGCCAGGTAGTTGCCGATCTCGCTGCCCATCGTGTTGAAGGACACCAGTGCCTTGGCGGCGATATCCTCGGAGGAGACGCCGTTGATGACGTCGATCACCGGAATGCCCTGATCCGCCACCTCGGAGATGACCGAATTGAGGCCATCATAGGAAATCGCGCCAACGATCACGGCGTCCGCGCCGCCGGAAACGCAATCCTCGATCTGGCTGATCTGGTTGGCCAGCTCGGTATAGCCGCCCGCCTCGGTCACGTTCAGCTTGACGCCAAGGCGGCGCGCCTCCTCAACCAAGCCGTAATCGACGCCCAGCCAATAAGCGTCCTTCATATGGGGCAGGGCGGCGCAGATGTTCCACGCCTTCTCGGCCGACTCGAGTGCCTCATAGGTGATCGGGCTGCGCTCGCCATCGGTGGCGAAGGCTGGTGTGGTCTCCTCGGCCTCATAGGGATACCAGCTGTCCTGCGCCAGGGCGGCGCCGGGCAACATCAGCGCACCAAGCGCTGTGCCGAGGGTCAGTTTTGTGAGTGTCTTTGTCATTTATCGTTACTCCCTTTTGGGTCTTTGCGGGCGGGCATCATGCCCGCCTCGTTTAGTGCCGTGCGCGCTCTTACTTCAGCGCACTGCGGATCTTTTCCAGCCGCGCGGTGCGTGCGTGACGCGCCTCCAGCGACTGGGCCATATCGACCTGCCGGAACTTGACAGGTGTGTTGGGCTGCAACTGTCCGATCAGGTCCATGTCGGCTGAAATGATCGCACCGATGGTGAAATACCCGCCGCCCGAGACGGCATCACGGTGCAGCACGATAGGCTCGGTGCCGCCGGGGATCTGGATGGAGCCGTAGCTGTAGCAGCCATCGACGATGTTCGACGGGTCCGAGCCTGCGCCAAACGGCTGCTCTCGCTCGACGAATTCCATCGGATTGCCGCCGCGAAAGCGGTATCCCATGCGATCCGCCTCGGGTGCGACCTTCCACTCGTCTTCAAAGAACCGCTTTTGCGAGGCCTCTGTCAGGCGGTGCCAGTAAAGGCCGGGCAATACGCGCAGCTCCACGGGTTTGGGCAGTTCCGCCAACAGGCTTTGGTCCAGTGTGCGCTCCTTGGCGCTGGCGCTGGGCTTGCCCACTGGCACGGTATCACCCGCCGCCAATGCGCGGCCCTCAAAGCCGCCCAAGGCGCCGATGGGATAGGTTGAGCGGCTGCCAAGCGCGGGGGGCGTGTCGATGCCGCCTGCAATGGCGATGTAGATCCGCGCGCCGGTCTTGAGGTAGCCAAACTTCAGCGTCTGGCCTGCCTTGACCGGGAAGGAGGACCAGCATTTGCGCTCTTCGCCATCGACGAAGACGGGCATTTCAGCCCCGCCGATCGCGACCAGCGCGTCGTCGTTGAACTTCAGCTCGGGGCCCATGAAGACCGCTTCGAGGCCCGCGGCATCCTCGGGGTTGCCGACCAGCATGTTGGCGATGCGCATTGCCGCGCGGTCCATCGCGCCGCCCTCGGGGATGCCGAGGTGGAAATAGCCGGGGCGTCCCAGATCCTGAATGGTGGTCAAAAGGCCGGGTTTGATAACTTCAAACGTCATTGAGAGCCTCCATCAGCTTGGCATTGGTGCCTTTCATGTCGCCGTTGAACTCTTCCAGATCGAAGGTCACTTCGGCAACGCGGGGCTGCCATGTGCCCTCTTCTACGGCCTTGAGGATGCGGTCGTATTCGTCCCGGTCGATCGGGCTGAATTTCACGATGTCGCCGGGCTTGAAGAAGACCATGAAGTCCTTGAGATAGCTGACCTCCTGATCTGCGTCGAAGATGGTCATGGGCGTGATGCCGAACATCTGGTAGCCGCCGGCGCCGCGCACGGAGTAGACGCAAGAGAAGCATCCGCCATAGCCCACCGTCTGCTTGGGCGTGTCCGTGCGGGGTTTCAGATACTTGGGCACCTCGATCTGCTTGTCGCGCTCGACCAGCTGATAGAGGAACGGCAGGCCCGAAACGAAGCCGACCATCGACACGAACCAGGGCGTGCTGTGATGCGCCTCGATGAACGCCTCGACACTGTCATACCCATTGATGCGCGCGGCATATTCCAGATCGGTGCCGCTGGGGTCCTGATGGCGCTCGCGAAAGCGCATGACGCAGTCGTGGGTCCAGGGATCCTGATAATAGACGGGCATCTCGACGATGCGGGTCGTCAGGCGCTTTTCAGCGTGCATTGCCTTTTGCTCAAGCTCCTTGAGCTTGGCCATCATGTCCTCGGGCGAGATGACTTCGGGGTCATAGCGCACCTGAAAGGATGCATTGGCAGGGCAAATCTCGCGCACGCCGTCAATGTCGGCCTCGCGGGCCGCATTGCTCATGGCGAGGGATTTGAAAAAGGCGTCCAGCGACATTTCCTCGTCCATCTCGACAAAGATATGTTCGTCGCCGCCGTATGAATACCGTGTCTTCACGATGCTCCTCCTGTCTCGGGGGTGAGGTTGCCCGCCTCCAGCCAAGGCTCGAGCCATTGGGTATGGATGCGGCCCGCCCGCACGTCGGGCGATGTCGCCAGCGCCTTGTGCAGCGGGATGGTGGTCTTGAGGCCGTCGATCTTAACCGCGTCCAGCGCGCCCGCCATCTTGTCGATGGCGGCCTCGCGGTTCTGTGCATGCACGATCAGCTTGCCGATCAGCGAGTCGTAGAAGGGCGGGATCTGGTATCCTTCGTAAAGGAAATGATCGACGCGGATACCGTCCGATTCCGGCAGATCGAGGCTGCCGACCACGCCGGGGAACGGCATGAACTTCTTGTGCGGATCCTCGGCGTTCAGGCGCACCTCGATGGCGTGGCCATTCAGCTTGATCTCGTCTTGCGTGACGGGCAGATCCTCGCCGCCGCAAATGCGGATCATCAGCGCCACCAGGTCAAGGCCGGTGATCATCTCGGACACAGGGTGTTCGACCTGGATCCGCGTGTTCATCTCGATGAAATAGAACTTGTCGGCGCGCGCATCATAGAGATATTCGACCGTGCCGGCGCCGCGATACTCGACCGCTTCGGCCAGATCCACGGCAGAATCGCACATCGCGGTGCGCGTCGCCTCGGGCAGGCCAAAGGCCGGAGCCTCCTCCCACACCTTCTGGCGGCGGCGCTGGAGCGAGCATTCGCGCTCGAAGCAATGGACCGCGCGGGTGCCGTCGCCAAGGATCTGCACCTCGATATGGCGCGGCTCGCGGATCACCTTTTCGATGTAGATGCCGCCGTCACCAAAGGCCGCCTCCGCCTCCTGGCGGGCTTGTGGCGCGAACTTGGCCAACTCCTCGGGCGTCTCGGCGATGCGGATGCCGCGCCCGCCGCCGCCTGCGCTGGCCTTGATCATCACCGGATAGCCGATGCGCTGGGCGATCTCGGCAGCTGTGTCCATGTCGTTGACGCGCCCGTCCGATCCGGGCACCACCGGCACGCCTGCCGTTTCGGCGGCCTGCCGGGCCGACACCTTGTCACCCATGCTCTGGATCGTGTCCGCTGAGGGGCCGACAAAGATCATGCCGGCATCGGTCACGGCGCGGGCAAACCGGGGGCTTTCAGCCAGAAAGCCGTAGCCGGGATGCACCGCATCGGCGCCTGCATCCTTGGCGGCCTTCACCACGGCGTCCACATCGAGATAGGATTTCGACGCCTGCGCGGGGCCGATACACACGGCCTCATCTGCCATGCGCACGGCCAGCATGTCAGCATCCGCCTCGGAATGGGCCTGGATGGTGTGGATGCCCAAGGATTGCGCGGCGCGCACGATACGCACGGCAATCTCGCCTCGGTTTGCAATGAAAAGGCGTTGAATGCTCATGTTATTTCAGCGTCGCCAGAACATCGCCCGCCGATACGGCCGCCTCGTTCTCGGCGGTGTAGCCGCCAAAGGTGCCATCGGCCTCGGCCTGCACTTCGATGAAGGATTTCATGACCTCGACAAGGCCGATGGTGTCGCCGGTTTTCACAGCGTCACCCTCGGATTTGAAGGGCGCATCCTCGGGCGAGGGCTTGTGATAAAAGGTGCCGGGGACGGGGGATTGAATGTCAGCCATGGTGTCTGTCTCCTATGAATTTCAAGCGGCGTCATGCGCCAGAACATCGCGCGCCGGCGCGATGATGATATCGTTTTCGGTCAGTTTCTTGCGGATCGCCTTGAGGATCTCGACGGCGCCGGGCGTGTCGGAATGGACGCAGATCGATTCAAAGTCGACATCGATGTCCTTGCCACTTTCAGTCTGAACCTTGCCTTCCTTGCAGGCGCGCAGGCATTTTTCGGCGATCGCCTCGGGGTCGGATGCTGCGCCCTTGCGGGTAAAGATGATCAAGCCATCGTCGGCATACTCACGGTCGGAATAGAACTCGCGGACGACGGGGTGCGAATGCCGCTTGGCGACCTCGTAGGTCAGGGCGGCGCCCATGCAAAAGAGGATCAGCTCGGGCGCGGTGGCCTGCAACGTCTCGACCAGATGACGCGACAGATCCTCGTTGCGCGCAGCCTCCATGTAAAGCGCGCCATGCGGCTTGACGTGTTGCAGCGGCACGTCATGGCGGCGGCCAAACTCGCGCAGCGCCCCGATCTGGTAGAGGATGTCATTGACCAGTTCGTCATCGGCGGCGTCGATCTTGCGGCGGCCAAATCCTTGCAGATCCTTGTAGGCCGGATGCGCGCCCAGTCCGACGCCATGTGCCTTGGCCAAGGCCGCGACACGGTTCATCGAATTGGGATCGCCAGCGTGAAATCCTGTGGCGACATTTGCGGAACTGATGACGGCCATCAGCGCCTCGTCGGGCGCGTCGCCATAGCTCCAATGACCAAAGCCTTCGCCCATGTCACAGTTTAGGTCTACAATCTTGCGCATAACATCATCCCCCCGGAAGTATTCTTTCCCGAAGCCTGCGCGCTCATTACATCTTTGTAAATTGCAAAAAATTGTGTAACGATTATCGGAATATCCGATAATCGGAATTTTCAAGGCAAAGCATGAATTTAAGACAGCTCAAGTATTTCGTCGCGACGGCTGAAACCGCGCAGGTCAGCCGCGCAGCCTCGGCCTTGTCGATCTCGCAAAGCTCGGTGACGACGGCGATACGCGATCTGGAAGCCTCGCTGGGCGCTACGTTGTTCTTGCGCACGCGGCACGGAATGGACCTGACCGATGCGGGGCGCGAGCTTCTGGCCTCGGCCTATGCGATTCTGAGCAAGATCGACGAGGCGCAGAACCTGCGCCACCGCGACACGGATGCATCCGGCACAATCCGCATTGCCGCCAGTTATACGGTGATCGGCTATTTCCTGCCCTATCACCTGGACCGGTTGCGCCGCCTGCATCCGAACCTAAATGTCGAGTTGCACGAGCTGAACCGCGACAGCATCGAAGAGGGGCTATTGTCGGGGCGCTTTGATGTGGCGGTTCTGCTGACCTCGAACATCACCAATCCCGGACTGGAGAGCGAGACCCTCCTGCGCTCGGCCCGGCGGGTGTGGTGTGCCAGCGGTCACCACTTTGCCCAGCGGCGCAATATTACCTTCGATGAGATCGCGGATGAGGATTACATCCTGCTGACCGTCGATGAGGCGGCCAACACGGCGATGAAATACTGGAGCGCGCAAACCCGCGAGCCGCGCGTGCGCCTGCGCACCATGTCGATCGAGGCGGTCCGCTCGATGGTGGCGAACGGGCAGGGGATCACCATTCTCAGCGACATGGTCTATCGGCCCTGGTCGCTTGAGGGCAAGCGCATCGCGACGGTCATGCCCGCCGCCCCGGTGCCGACGATGGATATCGGCATGGCGTGGCGGCGCGGCGCGGTCTTTACCCCGCAGATGGAGCTGATCCACGCCTATTTCCGGCAGGCCGTCAATTCGCCTTATGTGGCCAGCGCCTAGAGGATCGGGCCAATCGTCGCCACCGCATTGTTCCAGATGCGCCGATGATGCGGCCAGGCCGCGACATCGGCCAGCTCGATACGCGACGAGTTGGCGATGTATTCGGCCTGCCGCGCCTCGACGGCCCGCACGATCTGTGCATCCTGCAACAGGATATTGTTCTCGTAATTCAAATCGAAACTACGCAGGTCGATGTTGGACGACCCGATCAGGCAGGCGATCCCGTCCAGCGTCATCGTCTTGGCATGAAGCAGCCCGCCAGTGAACTCCTCTATGACGCAGCCCGCCTCAAGGAGGCGCCGGTAAAAGCTGTGGCTGACGGCGGCCACGACCCAGCTGTCGTTGCGCTGCGGCAGGATCAGCGTCACCCGGACCCCTCGGTGTGCGGCGGCGCAGAGCGCCTCGAGCACGGTGGCGTCGGGCACGAAATAGGGTGTGGTGATCGTCACGTGCTCGCGCGCGCAAGCAAGCGCGGTGGCAAATAGCTGCGGGGTCGAGCCGCGCCGCTCGGTCGGGCCATGGCCCATCGCCTGCGCAGGGAAACCGCCGGTGGCGGGCGGGCAAGGATGGCACAGCGCGCCGGGTGGCTCGCCCGTTGCACGCATCCAGTCACTTGCAAAAAGCAGCTGATTTTGCGCAACGACTGGCCCGGTCAGGCGCAGCATTATATCGACCCATGGACCGTATTTCGCCTTGGGCAAAAACTCGGGGTCGGCGGAATTCCGGCTGCCGCAATATGTGATCGCCCCGTCGATGACGGTGATCTTGCGGTGGTTGCGCATGTCGAGGCGGCTGGTCAGAATAGTGCGAATGGGCTGGCTGATGGGCAGCGCGACAGCCAGATGAACGCCCGCCTCGCGCATGCGCGTCCAAAGAGGCGAGCGGATCAGCCCGCGCGAGCCAAGGCCATCGGCCATCACGCGGCAGGTCACGCCGCGCCTTGCGGCGCGGATCATCGCTTCGGCCAGTTCCGTGCCGGTATTGTCGGTAAGCCATATGTAATAGAGCACATGGACATGGTCGTTGGCCGCGTCGATATCGGTGATCATGCGCGCGCGCGTCTCATCCGCATCTGTCATCAGCTGCGCGGTGTTGCCCATCATGGGGTAGAACCCGTTTATCGACGCGCCATAGCCAAAGAGGGGCCGGAACGCGGGCGCGATCTCGCCTTCAATCGTGGCAGCCTCGCCCATGAAGGCGCCCGCGCTGCCTTGAACCTCGTCATGTATCGACTTCTGCGAGGCGCGTGCCTTGCGGCCCAGATCCACCTCGCCAAAGAGCAGGTAGACAATGGTGCCCAGCACCGGCAGCAGGATCAGCACGATGATCCAGGCAAGCCGCGCGGAGGGTGACAGATCTTCGCGCAGCATCAGGCGCACCGTCATTGCGACAACCACGGCGATATGGGCGATAAGGGCAATGTTCATGGGCGCGCGCCTTTCGGCAAGGCCGGCCAGTCGAGGTCCAGCACGATGGGCAGATGATCGGAGGCGCGTGCAGCCAGATCTGAGGCGTGGACATGCGACGACGCCGCGCCGATAGCGCCCTTCAGCACAAAGCGGTCAAGCGGTGCGGCGGGCCGCGCGGCATGAAAGCTGTTGCCCGGCAGGATCATGCGGCAACTGTCGCCGAGCACATCGGCAATGCCCGGATCGCGCCGCCACGCGTTGAAATCTCCGCCGATGAGCACCGGATGATCCGCCGCCTCGATGTGTTTCGCGAGCGCGTCCAGTTGCCGCGCGCGAATCCGGCGCGCCAGCGCCAGATGCACGCCGATCACCTCGATGTCGGGCGGCGGTTGGTCCACGCCTTCGAGGCCCGGCGCGCCAAAGCAGGCCGAGATGGCGCCGCGTGGCTCAAGGGACGGCAGCACGATACGCGCCGAATCCGTCAGCACCAGCGACTGGTCGCGATAAAGGATCAGATTGCCGTGCCAGCCATGGCTGTCGGGCCGCACCGCCAGATCGACGGGACGATAGCCCAGCCTCTCGGCCAGCGCGTCAATGGGCAACACGCCCGCCCGCGCACCGATGCGCTTGTCCGCCTCCTGCAAGATCACGATGTCCGCGTCGATCTCTTCGAGGACGCGGGCAATGCGGTCCGCGTCGCGGCGCCAGTCAAGGCCGACGGCCTTGCGGATATTGTAGCTTGCGATGCGCATCGGCACTTCCTTGGATACAGTCGGCCGTCGGCCCGCTCAACACATAACATGTTGTTCCTATATGCGTATGTTGGCCACACCCATGCAAGCAGAGCCAAGCGGACTTGTGCCCGCCGGATCAGAACATCAAAGCGCAGATGCGCTAGAACCGGTTGACCGGCATTTTGAGATAGCTGTGCCCGTCGTTTTCGGCCTCGGGCAGGCGCCCGGCGCGCAGGTTGATCTGAAGCGCGGCCAGCATCCGGTCGGGCAGCGGCAGGCCGGCGTCCCGTTTCTGGCGGGCCTCGATGTAATCTGCCTTCGGGGTGCCGGTCTTCACGTGCTTGTTCTCGGCCTTGTGCTGGGCAACGGTTGCCTCCCACGCGGGGTCTGGCCGGTCCTCGGTGCCGTAATCATGACCGATAAAGAGGCGCGTTGCGTCCGGCAGGGACAGGATCTGCTGGATCGACTCCCACAGCTGATCCGCCGAGCCGCCGGGGAAATCCGCGCGGCTGGTGCCGGCATCCGGCATCATCAGCGTGTCATGCACAAAGGCCGCATCGCCGCACTGGTAGGTGATCGAGCCCAGCGTATGACCGGGCGAGAGTATCACGCGCAGTTCCAGATCGCCGATGGTGAATGTATCGCCATCCTCGAAAAGGTGATCGAAATCCCGGTCTGGATCGAAGGCATCCGGCGTGTTGTATAGGTCGCGCCACAGCTCTGCGATGTCGCGCACGCGGGCGCCGATGGCGTTTGGCACGCCAAGTCGCTCTTTTAGCTGGTTTGAAGCCATGAGGTGATCGGCGTGGGGGTGCGTGTCGAGGATCATCTTGATGTCGAGGTCATGCTGGCTGGCCAGGTCCAGCACTTGATCCATGCTGCTCGTGTCGGTGGCAAAACTGGTCGGGTCAAAGTTCCAGACCACATCGATCAGGGCCGCCGCGCGGGTGGTGGGGCAGGCGCAGATATACTGGATCGAGCCTGTGTCAGGCTCGTAGATCCCCCAGATATCGGGGCTGCCCGCGCCCGATGAAGGGGAATGGCGAACGATCGCGTCTTCGGATGTGCTCATGACTCAATTTCTCCTCTTCCGGTTCCGTGAAGGGCCCAAGCCACTGCCCCCTTTCGGGGCGCGGAATACCAACTGCTGCGCGCCTCGCTCGGTGGCCTGAAAACGCCATGCCGATCGAGGCCGCTGGACCGCAATCCTAGGCGATACACGTAACGACGCATTGCGCTGTATCAAGCCCGCCGTGCCTGCCTGACCATCCGCACCAGCAAGTATACCGCCAGCGCCAGCATCACCAACGAGATCGGCGAGCGCAGCAAGAAGAACGGATCGCCCCCCGAGGCCGTGAAGGATCCGCGCACCAGACCCTCGAGCGTCGGGGCCAGCAGGAAGCCAATGACGAAGGGCAGGATCGAGATATCGAGCCGCCGCAGCGCATAGCCGATCACCGCAAAGATGCAGGCGGTCATCAGGCCCAGATAGCCGCCGTCCTGCACATAGGCGGCGACCAGCGAAACAGTGAGGATGGCTGGCAGGATCAGCGTCTTGGGGATGCGCACAAGATGGCTGAGAAAGCCCATCAGAACGCCGCCCAGCGTCCAGTTGAAGAGGTTGGCGGCGACCATCATGGTGAACATGCCAAACGCCATCACCAGATTGGCGTTCACGATCGTGCCAAAGCCTTCGACCTGCTGAATGGGCGTGAACTGAAAGACCTGCGGGCCGAACGAGAAATCCCCGATGGTCTCGACCGCGAGGATGATGAAGACGGCGGCGAAATTGCCCGGAATGCCAAGGCTCATCACCGGAATGAGGTTGGCGCCGGAGACGGCGGAATTGGCCGCCTCGGTCGCGACGACCCCTTCGGGGGTTCCCTTTCCGAAATCCTCCGGCGTCTTGGACCGCTGTTTGGCCACGTCATAGCTGAGCGTGGCGGCCGTGGTCGTGCCGATGCCCGGCAGCGCGCCGATCACGGTGCCGATGGCGGCGCTGCGCAGGACGGCGGGCGTCATAGCCAGCCGCTCGCGCAGGGTCAGGCGGGGGGCCCATGATGGGGCGGTCCTTGCGGGCCTGCTCGGCCTTGCGGGTTTCGTGCATCTCCTCGATCGAGATCAGCACCTCGGAGATGACCAGCACGCCCAGCACCGTCGAGGTCAGGGGAATGCCGCCGCCCAGTTCGGGAATACCGAAGGTCAGGCGCGGTCCGTTGCCCGACAGGGTCGAGCCGATGAGCGAGACGAACATCCCCAGCAGGCCGCCGATCAGCCCCTTGAGCGGCGCATTGCCCACAACTGCGGCCATGAAGCAAAGCGACAGGATGATGAGCGCCGATTTCTCGGGAAGGCCAAGGATACGCTCGACTGCGACCGCAATCGCAGGGGCCGCGATGAAGAGCGTGATATCCGAGAAGCTATCGCCCATCACGGAGGAGAAATGCGCGGTCTGGATCGCCTTGCGGCCCTGACCCTTCTGCGCCATCGGGTAGCCGTCGAGCGTGGTCAGAAAGGCATCGGGCGTGCCCGGCGTCTTGAACAGGATCGCAGGCACCGCCCCGCCCATCGTCGCCCCCTTCATGATACCCAGAAGGCAGCCGAGGACCGGATAGAGTGCCTCGTTGGAATAGCCGAAGATCGACACGAGGACGGGCAGGGCGATGGCCATGGCAAAGGGGCCGGACATGCCCGGCGTCGCCCCGATCAGGATCCCGATCACAACGCCCGTCAGCACCATTGCAATGGGCAAAAGCCAAAGCGCGCCGTCGCCGGTCTGAAAGACCGAAGTGACACCAAGCCCAACATATTGAAGGATGAGGTCCATGCGCGCGCCCCTCAGAGATCGGCGTTTGGCGGCAGCTGGATATTGTTCAGCAGGCCGTCGAAGATGACGATTAGGACGATGGCGGTCGCCGCGCCGATGACGACATCGCGCCACCCCAGCTTGTGGCGCGCGGTATGGATGAGGCCGCAGGTGAGAAGGGTCGCGCCAACGAAAAAGCCCGACACATCGTAGGGAAAGGTGGCCGAAACGGCGCGATAGCCGCTGTGGTCCGTCAGGCCCGCCGTATTGGTCAGCCACACCAGCAGGGGACCGGTCCAGCCGGTGACCAGTAGGCAGGCCGCGATCAGCGCCGCGATGCGCGCGATGAACAGCAGGTTGCGCGGGGCGATCTTGCCGACCGTCTCGCCGCCTGCCTTCGATGTTCCGATGTCGCTGGCGATCAGCAACAGCGCCAGTGGCACCATCAGCCCGACCAGCAGGACAGGAAAGAAGCTGTCACCGGGCACGGTGCGCCCGGTGAGATTTTGCTCGAGAAAACCGCTGCCGATATCGACCGGAAACCAGACGAGCAGGCAGACTGCGACAAAGACAAGCGTGCCGATGCCGAGCCAGAGGTTCCAGCGCGCCGTTCCCGGCGCGTCTTCTGCGGTTTTCTCGGGGCCGCGTGTCATTCCGCGATGGTTTTCATGATGTCGACGTTCGCGTCATAGCCGGTCAGGATTTGTTCGCGCAGTTCTTCGCCTTGGGTCAGGATCGGTGCAGGCGGATACTGCTTTTCGATGAACTGGCGTGTCTCGCTGTCGGGGTTGTTCAGGATCTCGGCAACAACGCCGGCAATCTCGTCGCGAATCTCATCGGGGGTGCCTGCGGGCGCAGTGATGATGTACTGGTAGCCAAGGTTCAGATTGACGCCCAGGTCCTGCAAGGTCGGCGCGTCGGGGGCCAGCTCGACCGGGCCGTTCTCGGCCGATGCGAGGATCGTCAGTACGCCCGCTTCGACCAGTGGCTTTTGCACGCCGCCGCCCCACGCGAGGTTGGCGTCCTCGGCCACCAGCGCGTTCAGCGTGCCCTTGCCGCCCTGCTGGCGCACGTGGTTCACGTCGATGTCCAGAGCGCGCGCCACCAGTTCGGCACCCGCCTCGACCTGGGTGCCCCAGTTGGCCCAGACCAGCTCCTCGCCCGCCTCGGCGGCGGCCTTGACATCATCGAGCGATGTCCAGCCGCTATCGGTGCGCGCCAGAACGGCCATTTGCGAGCCTGCGGTGGTGGTGATGTAGGTGAAATCCTCGGGCGACAGGTTGTCGCTGTTCATCGGGGCGAAATCGTAGGTCGTGGTGATCGCAAAGCCCAGGGTCTGCCCGTCAGGCTCCTCGCCTTTCAGCTGTGCGGACATGACGGTGCCATCATCGCCGGCCTTGTTCTCGGGCACGACTTGCCATCCGCGCAGCGCCTCGATTTCCTTGGCCAGGGTCCGGCCCTGCACATCGGTGCCGCCGCCCGCGCCATAGCCGATCCACAGGCGGATCGGGCCATCGGGGTTCCATTCGGCCAGCGCGGGGCTGGCCAGCATCATCAGGGATGCGCCTATCAGGACTGTTTTTTTCATCTTAGTCTCCACTGTTGAATTTCGGTTTGGTGTCCGGCCTGAGGCCGGGTTTACCCTCGACCAGCTCCATCGGGCGATGGCCGCGGGGTAATTCAAAGCGTTGCAGGATTTGCAGCGTGCCGTTCTGATCATGTTCGTAGGCGTCCCAGATCATGCCGACATGCGGCGCTGCGAGGTCCAGATGCTCGCAGGCGCGGGCTGACAGAAGATCGGCATGGGCGCTGTGGCGCACCTGCGTCGTGCGGATCCCGAAGCGCTCCCACAAGAGGCGGTGATAGGAGGCGCCATGCAACGGCTGGTGGTCCTTGCCGGGTATTGGCACGTGATGTTCGCAGCGCATGAAAAAGGCACTAAAGGCCGGGGCGGCGCCCGTAACCCAGACGAGGCGGTCGATGCGCATAACTTCCGGCGCCTCGAAGCCGGTCAGAAGGCTGCCATATTCGGCAGTCTGGACCGCCTCGAGGCGCAAGACGCGGGTGTAGGGCATCATCTCGCGCCCGGTGACCGGATCGCGAAAGCGGTAGACATGCACCTCGGGCACCTGCCGGTCGCGGTCCGCGATAAAGCTGCCCAGCTTGCGGCGTCGCACGATCAGGCCGTCATCGACGAGCTGTCCAAGGGCCTTTTGCACGGTCGACAGGCCCACGGGCAGGGCGGCGCAGATTTCCGTCTCCTTGGGCAGATGGCCGCCGGGGCGATACGTGCCGGTGCGTATGCAGGTGGCAAAAGCAGCTGCGAGGCGGTGATATTTCGCGCCCGAGCCTTGCGCGTCGCCCACGGCGCTCCACTGCGCGACAAGCGGCTCCAGTGGCAGTTTGGGGGCAGGCTGTGACATGCAGCAACGGTAGTTAGCATGGTTTGCACTTGTCAACTGCGTAGTTAATTGGCTACCGTAATTATTAACAATGATATGACAGGACACAGGCAATGACCGCAAATTGGGCAGTGGCCACCGGACATCCCATCGCAACCGAAGCGGCCGAGAGGATCTTGCGCGCGGGCGGCAATGCGGTGGATGCGGGCGTCGCGGCGGGCATCGCACTAGGTGTGGTGCAGCCGGATCTGGTGTCAGTCGCAGGCGTCGCGCCGATCATCATGTATGATGCACGTAGCGGCGAGGTCACCAGTCAGGACGGCGTCGGCGGCTGGCCCGCCGCCGCGAATGTAGAGCGCTTTCACGCCCAAAGCGGCCCGCATGTGCCCGAGGGGATCTTGCGCACTGTCATCCCCGCCGCCCCGGCCAGCTGGATCGCGGCGCTGTCGCGCCATGGCACGCTCGGCTTTGGCGATGTGGCGGCCGCGGCGGTGCGGGCGGCGCGCGAGGGGTTCACCGTCTATCCGCTCTTTGCCGATTTCATCGCCTCGCGGGCAGAGAAATACGCGCGCTTCGCCTCGACTGCCGATATTTTCCTGCCGGGCGGCGCCCCGCCAAAGGTCGGTGATCTCTTTGTCCAGAGCGATCTGGCAGATACGTTGCAGATCATGATCGACGCTGAGGCGGACTGCGACGGGGATCGCCTTGCCGGCCTCGCCGCTGCGCGCCATGCGTTCTACGAGGGGCCGATCGCTGCTGAAATCACCGCATTTCACGCTGCCAATGGCGGGCTCCTGACCGCCGAGGATCTGGCGGGCTACGAGGTGCGGCAAGAGCCGACATTGCCGGTCGCGTTTCGCGGCGCCGAAATTCACTGCTGCGGCGCGTGGTGCCAAGGCATTTCCATGGCGCAGACGCTGGCAATGGTCGAAGCGGCGAGGCCGGATGCGGCCAGCCGCGAGGGCGCGCTTGATCTTCATTTCCTGATCGAAGTGCTCAAGCGCGTCTTTGCCGACCGCGAGGCATATGTGACCGACCCCGATTATATGCACGTCCCGCAAGAGGCGCTGGTCGCGCCCGACTTCATTGCCGAGCGGCTGGCCAGCATCGGGCCCGCCTCTGACCCGCTGCCCGATCCGGGCGCGGTGCACAACAGCGATGATGCGCCCGTCTATCGCGCGGGCTGTGCGGACACATCGCATGTCAGCGTGATCGACGGCGCGGGCAACATCTTTTCGGCCACGCCCAGCGATCCCAGCTATGACACCATCGTCATTCCGGGCACGGGCCTGTCGGTCTCGTCGCGCGGCTCGCAATCGCGCGCGGTGCCGGGGCATCTGAATGCCCTTGCCCCCGGCAAGCGTCCGCGCCTCACGCCCAACCCCATTCTGGGCCTCAAGAATGGCAAGCCGTGGCTTGCCATGGGCACGCCCGGCGGGGACGTGCAGGTTCAGGCGATGATCCAGGTGCTGCTGAACATGACGGATCTGGGGATGCCTGCCGAGGCCGCCGTGCGCGCGCCGCGCGCGGCCAGCTATTCCTATCCGGGCAGTTTCGCGCCCCATGACATTCATCCCAACAAGGTGCTCTGCGAGGGCGATCTGGATCAGGCCCGGCTGGCCGATCTGGCTGCGCGCGGCCATGATGTCGTGATGTGGCCTGCCGAAACGTGGATGGCTGGCGGCATCTGTCTTGCTCTGCGCGCCGAGGACGGTGCGGTCGCCGTGGCCGATCCGCGCAGGGCCGGCACAGCGGCGACGGGGGGCACATCATGAGCCGGGTGCCCGATCCGCTGCTTGCGCGCCTGTCGGACACGGCCACGCCGCTTGCCGAGGCTTATGAGATCTGCGCCGCGCAAATTCCGAACGGCCTCTTCACCGCCATGCGGTTCCACGAAGCGGCGATGGAGGTCGAGCGGCTGTATTCGACCTTGCCGGACGACTACCCGGTCAGCGGGCGCAAGCCCAAGCGCCAGACCGAGTGGGGCGACAAGGTGCTGATCCGGCGTGAAGTCAACGCAGGCTTTGGTGAGGATGACATCGCGTGGGCCTTTTCGGATCACGCGTTGATCGGATCGTTGGGCCTGCGCGCGGTTCTGAATGTGCCGGTCACGAACGGCGATCGGACGCTGGGCACGATCAATTACCTGCGCAGCGGGCCACAGTTCGACGCGGATGAAATCGAGATGGGCCGTGCACTTGCCGCGGCGCTGGGCCGCCGCGGCGCCCTGATCTGACAGGCAGACAGACCGCCGCGCGCCGTTTGCGCTTGAATGGCGGGCCGGTGCCTGTATTTTGCGGAACGTCAATCAGGAGACGTCATGACCGTGATCCCCACCCGCAAACCGGCCGAGCGCAAGCGCGGATCGGGCGTGCAGTTCATCTATGGTGTGCTGCGCGACGAGATCCTCAACCTGACGTTGGCGCCGGGCAGCCCCATCGACGAGGTGCAGCTGTCCGAGCGGCTGGCGATGTCGCGCACGCCGATCCGCGAGGCGCTGGTGCGGCTGGCGGGCGAGGGGCTGGTCACGACCTTGCCCAACCGCTCGACCGTGGTTGCGAACATCGACTTTCTCAACCTGCACACTTTCTTTGATGCGATCACGCTGATGTATCGCGTGACCACGCGCCTCGCGGCTGAGCATCGCACCGAGGCCGACCTCGAGGCGATCCGCGCACGGCAGGCCGAATTCGCACAAGCGGTCGCTGCGCAGGATGCGCTGGAGATGATCGGGACGAACCGCGAATTTCATGCCGCCATCGCCGTCGCCGGGCGCAATCCTTACTATGAAAGCCTGTTTTTGCGTCTTCTGGACGAGGGGCGGCGGCTTTTGCGCCTATATTATTCCTCATTCGACGACCAGCTGCCTCAGCGTTACGTGACCGAGCACGAAGAGATCATCGCCGCCATCGAGGCCCGCGACATCGAGGCATGTGATGCATTGGCTAAGGCACATGCCGATCAGATCACGGCGCAGATTCGCAAGATGATCGCTGTGGACCGCCGCCGGGAAATCGCTCTTTAAAGCGTTTCGCGAAAATCCTGACTAACAGAGTTTCGCGAAACGCAGAGCGACATCAAGCGTTGCATGCGTTTCCCCTTTCGCTGATGTCTCAGGTTAAAGGCGAAACGCTTTAGGCATCGGCCAGAATGGGTATCGGCATCAAATCCACAGCCATGTGATTTGTGTCGACAAAAAATATACAAGTGTTATCCTAGCGCCGATTCCTCGCCGCGCCATGCCGATGGCCAACCGGCCCAGACCCATGAAGGAGACCATCATGACCACCAGCATTTTCTCGGGCACGGTTCCCGCCCTGATGACGCCCTGCAAGGCGGATCGCACGCCTGATTTCGACGCGCTGGTGCGCAAGGGCCGCGAGTTGATCGATCTGGGCATGCGCGCTGTCGTCTATTGCGGCTCGATGGGCGATTGGCCGCTGCTGACCGATGCGCAGCGGATGGAGGGTGTCGAGCGTCTTGTCGAGGCGGGCGTGCCCGTCATCGTCGGCACCGGCGCCGTCAACACCAAGATCGCCGCCGAACATGCGGCGCACGCACAGAAGGTCGGCGCTCACGGCCTGATGCTGATTCCGCGCGTCCTGTCGCGGGGCATCTCGCCTGCCGCACAGCGCAGCCATTTCAAGACAGTCCTGTCCGCCGCGCCCGATCTGCCTGCCGTCATCTACAACAGCCCCTATTACGGGTTTGCCACGCGCGCCGATCTCTTCTTTTCGCTGCGGGCCGAGCACAAGAACCTCGTCGGATTCAAGGAATTCGGCGGGCCGGACGATCTGACCTATGCCGCCGAGCACATCTCTAGCGGCGAGGATGTCGTGCTGATGATCGGCGTCGATACCACCGTTTACCACGGTTTTGTCAATTGCGGTGCGGGCGGGGCGATTACAGGCATCGGCAACGTGCTGCCGCGCGAGGTCCTGCACCTTGTTGCGCTCAGCCAAGCAGCGGCGGCGGGCGACCCGGAGGCGCGTCAGCGCGCGCTCGAGCTGGATGCGGCGATGCAGGTGATTTCGAGCTTTGACGAGGGCCCCGATCTGGTGCTTTATTTCAAGCACATGATGGTGCTGAACGGCGAGTCCGAATACGAGCTGCATTTCAACGAGGACGATGTGCTGTCCGACAGCCAGCGCGGCCATGCCGAAGCGCAGCTCAAGCTTTTCCGCACATGGTATGCCGAGTGGAGCCGCCAGCCCGGCGCAGTCAGCAAATACGCCGCCTGAAAACTCCGGTAACTGGTTTAAACGGCCCCGCCACGAATGGCGGGGCCGTCTTGCGTTTCAGTCCGTTGCGTTTCAGTCCACTGCGTCAAGGCCCTGTTCGGCGAGGCGCTCAAGGTGCGACATTTCTTCGGCCGTCAGCGTGATCCCATCCGCCATCGCGGTCCGGCGCGCAGCAAAGCGGCGTTGCGAGGGCAGGCGCGCGCCCTGTCCGACGATCGCGCCAAAGAGCGTCTCGGCCCGCGCCATCGGATCGCCATCGCGCCCGGCGGCGAAACGCGCCGGATCAAAGGCGAGGATAAGCTCGCCATGACCGGGCAGGAGGGTGAAATTACCCAAGCGGTCCAGCGCCTCGCGGCTGGTCAGATCCCCGATCATGACGCCTGCCAGCAGCTCGATCATCGTTGCGATGGCCGAGCCCTTGTGCCCGCCGAAGGGCAGCATCGCGCCCTCCAGAGCCGCCTCGGGATCGGTCGTGGGATTGCCCGCGCTGTCCACCGCCCATCCCTCGGGCAGGGGGGTGCCGGCGCGGCGGTGCAACTCGATCTCGCCGCGCGCGGCAACGCTGGTGGCGAAGTCGAAGACGTAGGGGTCAGTGTCCGCGCGCGGCCAGCCGAACGCGAAGGGATTGGTGCCCATCAGGGCCTCCGACCCGCCGGTGGGTGCTACGCTGGAGTAGCTGGGGCACATCGCCATCGCAGCAAGGCCATGCGCGGTCAGCGCCTCGATCTCGGGCCAGAGCGCGGCGAAATGCGTGCAATCGTTGATGACAAGGGCGGCCATGCCCAGATCCTTGGCCCTGAGCGCCAGTTCCGGCGCGCCCAGCTCGAACGCGGCGTTGGCAAAGCCGCCGTTGGCCGCGACGCGCACGATCGCGCCCTCCTCGGGGGCCAGTTCGGGGACCGCATCCAGCGTCACCTTGCCCGCCTTGATCGTGCGCAGGCACCCGTCGATGCGGTAGATGCCGTGCGATTTGCACGCGTCCCTCTCGCCCGCCGCGATGGTGCGCGCGACCGCATCCGATTGCAGCGCAGACAGGCCGCCGCGCTGGAAAATCTGCGATACGCGCGCGATCAGATCGTCGTGGGTCAGGGTCGTCTCGGTCATGCTCGGGGCCTCGCCTTTGGGTTTCTCGCGGTTGCGCTCTTGCATACATACTGTATGCGTATACGTATCTAGGCAAGGGGGCGTACCCGCCCTGCCAAAAGACTTCAGGAGAATGATATGCCTTTCACACCGCATGGAAAACACTTGATCGCAGGCGAGTGGACCGAGGGCGAGAAGACCTTCGCGTCGACCCCCGCTCACGGCCCCTCGCATGACTTTGCCGTGGGCACCGAAGATCTGGTGGATCGCGCGGTGCGTGCCGCCGAAGATGCCTTCGAGATCTATGCTGCGACCAGCCGGTCGGCGCGGGCCGATTTTCTTGAGGCCATCGCAGAAGAGATTGAAGAGCGCGCAGAGCAGATCACCGAGATCGGCACGCAGGAAACGGGCCTGCCTGAGGGGCGGCTTGAGGGGGAGCGGGGGCGCACCGTGGGCCAGATGCGCCTCTTTGCCGATCATATCCGTGACGGCGCCTATCTGGACCGTCGCCATGATGAGGCAAAGCCCGATCGCGCGCCCGCGCCGCGTCCTGAACTGGTGATGATCCAGCGGCCCATCGGGCCGGTCGCGGTCTTTGGCGCATCCAACTTCCCGCTCGCCTTTTCGGTGGCGGGGGGCGATACCGCCGCCGCGCTGGCCGCCGGGTGCCCCGTCGTGGTCAAGGGCCATTCGGCCCATCCCGGCACGGGCGAGATTGTTGCCGAGGCGATCAAGGTTGCCGCCGCGCGGACAGATATGCCCGCAGGCGTCTTTTCGCTGATCCAGGGCGGCGACCGCAAGGTGGGGCAGGCCCTCGTGCAGCATCCGCTGATCAAGGCCGTCGGCTTTACTGGAAGCCTGTCGGGAGGCCGCGCGCTCTATGATCTGTGCGCTCAGCGCCCTGAGCCGATCCCGTTCTTTGGTGAGCTGGGGTCCGTCAATCCGATGTTCGTGCTCGACACCGCCGCAGAGACGCGGGCCGAGGAGATGGGCAAGGGCTGGGCCGGGTCGCTCGTGATGGGCGCGGGGCAGTTCTGCACCAATCCCGGTATCGCGATCATCACCGACGGCGCGGCGGCTGACCGGTTTGTCAAGGCCGCGGCCGAGGCGCTGGCGGGCGTCCAGCCGCAGGTCATGCTGACCGATCGCATCGCCGATGCCTATGGCGAGGGGCGCGCGCGTGTCGCGGGTGGCGCGGATGTCGAGGTCGTGCAGGTGGCCGAAGCGACCGGGCGCAGCGCGGCCCCCGCGCTCTACCAGACGACCGGCGAGGCATTCCTTGCCAATCCGGAGCTGCACCACGAGGTTTTCGGCCCTCTTGGCCTTGTCGTGCGCGCCGCGTCCGAGGACGAGCGGATGCAGATCGCGCGCGGCCTTGAGGGCCAGTTGACCGTGACGATGCACATGGATGATGCCGATATGGAAGACGCCCGCGCGCTGGCCCCGGTGCTGGAGCGAAAGGCGGGACGCGTCTTGGTCAACGGCTTTCCCACCGGCGTCGAAGTGGTCGATTCGATGGTGCATGGCGGGCCCTATCCGGCCAGCACCAATTTCGGCGCGACCAGCGTTGGCACCCTGTCGATTCGCCGCTTTCTGCGTCCCGTCTGCTATCAGAACATGCCTGCCGGGCTGCTGCCGGAAAGCCTGGACGACTGACGGGCGATCTGTCGGGCAACCGGTAGGTGCCCCCTTGGCAATATGGAACGGCGCGCCAGCGATGGCGCGCCGTTTTGCGTTTCTGCTGCGTCAAAAGCCCTTTATTTCAGCTGCCGGTGCGATGCTTCGCGTTTCGCACATAGATTGCATTTTATTTGTCGACAAATTTGCAGAACCTCTTGTAGCGTCGCTGAAAATGAGGAGGCTGAAAATTTCGCCTTTTCGCAGTATACAACTTGTATCCATAACATATCTGGTGTTCGCTGACTTCAGTCCCGACTCGTTGTCGTCAAGGCAGGAGGGGGCGGGATGCCATCAGGGAGATAAAAAATGAAATTTATTAAATTCGCAGGCGCGATGATCGCCGCCGCACTGGTCGCGCCCGCCGCGCAGGCCGACAAACTGGACGATATCATCGCCTCGGGCACGCTGCGCTGCGCCGTTGTTCTAGACTTTCCGCCCATGGGCTCGCGCGATGCCAACAACGAGCCGGTCGGTTTTGACGTCGATTATTGCAACGATCTGGCCAAGGCGCTGGATGTGGAGGCGGAAATCGTCGAGACGCCTTTCCCCGACCGTATTCCGGCGCTGGTGTCGGGCCGCGCCGATGTGGGCATTGCCTCAACTTCGGACACGCTCGAGCGGGCGCGCACCGTCGGCTTTTCGATCCCGTATTTCGCCTTTACCTTCAACGTGGTGACCAACGCTGATGCGGGCCTTGAGACCTACGAGTCGCTGGCGGGTCAGACCGTCGGATCGGTCGCGGGCACCTACGAGGCGATCCGCCTTGAGGAGGACATCAACGAATGGGGTGATGGCGGCTCTTTCCGGTCGTATCAGAGCCAGGCCGATGTGTTCCTCGCCCTGTCGCAGGGCCAGATCGACGCAACTGTCGTGACCTCGACCGTCGCCTCGTCGATCGTGCAAGGCGGCACCTATGAGGGACTGTCGATGACCGGCGCCGCACCTTATGACATCGACTACGTTGGCCTGATCGCGCTGCGCCAGGAATACGGCCTGCTGAACTACCTCGATCTTTTTGTGAACCAGCAGGTGCGCACCGGCCGCTATGATGAGCTTTACGAGCAGTGGATCGGCGGCGACGCGCCTCGCCTGACCGTCGACAAGGTCTACTACTGATCCCACTCGGCGGCCGGGCGGGGGCATCGCGCACCTGTCCGGCCCCTATTCCAAGGCCCCGTAGCCGGAGCGCGTATGTTCGAATATACCTTTCAATGGCGACAAGCCTTTCGCGCCCTCCCGCAGATGCTGGAGGGCGCGCTTGTCACGATGCAGATCTCGCTTTTGTCGATGGTTCTGGGCATCACGCTTGCGGTCCTTTTGGCTGTCGGGCGCAATTCGAAATCCATCTGGCTGCGCGGGCCGGCAACCGCCTGGGTCGAGGTGGCGCGCAACACGCCCGCTCTTTTTCAGATCTACATGGCACATTTCGGTCTTGGCTCTTTCGGCATTTACCTCAGCCCCTTTGTCGCGCTGCTGGCCGGGATCACGTTCAATAACGCAGGCTATCTGTGCGAGACGTTTCGCGGCGCGCTGCGCGCCATCCCCGAGACGCAGATCCGCGCGGGACGGTCGCTGGGCATGGGCCAAGCCAAGGCGTTCCGCTTGATCGTCATGCCGCAGATGTTCCGCATCGCCTTTCTGCCGACTATGAACCAGATGGTCTGGGCGATCCTCATGACCTCGCTGGGCGTCACCGTGGGCATGAACACGGACCTCACGGGCGTGACGCAGGCGCTGAACTCGCGCACCTTCCGCACGTTCGAGCTGTTTGCGCTGGCGGGTGTCATTTACTACTGCATCGCCAAGGCGGTGATGCTGGGTGCGCGTCTGCTCGCCTGGCGTCTCTTCCGGTATTGAGGAGATAGCCATGTTCGATACGGGGCTTTCCCTCAATGACCTGTGGTTCATGATAAAGGGCGCTGGCGTCACGCTGACGATCACGTTCTTTGCGGTCACCGGCGGCACGCTGATGGGCCTTGCCTTTGGCGTGATCCGCAGCCACGTGAACCCGTGGCTGACGCTGCCGCTGGTCTTTGTGCTGGACATCTTCCGCTCGGTGCCGTTGCTGATCCAGCTGATCCTTGCCAATGCGTTTCAGGCGATTGCGGGGCTGCAAATATCGCCCTTCACCACGTCCTGCATCGTGCTTGCCCTCTATACGTCGGCCTATTGCACCGAGATCGTGCGCGGTGCCATTGACGCGGTGCCCATCGTGACGCGCCGCGCCGCGCGGTCACTGGGCCTGAGCTGGGGCCAGGACATGACGCAGATCGTCTTTCCCATGGCGCTGCGCGTGGGACTGCCCAGCTGGATCGGGCTGACACTCGGGGTGATGAAGGACAGCGCGCTTGTGCTGTGGCTGGGCATCATCGAGCTTTTGCGCGCCAGCCAGATCATCGTGACGCGCTTGCAAGAGCCGATGCTGATCCTGCTGATCGCGGGTGCAATTTACTTCGCCATCAGCTTTCCCATCGCGCGGCTGGGCGGGCATTTGGAAAGAAAGTGGCAAGAGAATGATTGAGATCGAGAACGTCCATAAGTCCTTTGGTGCCTTGAAAGTGCTCAAGGGGATCGACCTGAATGTGCGAAAGGGCGAGGTCGTCTCCGTCATCGGGGGCTCCGGCTCGGGCAAGTCGACGCTGCTGACCTGCATCAATGGGCTGGAGCCGATCGACAGCGGCACGATCACCGTCGATGGCACGGTCGTCCATGCGCGCGGCACCGATCTGAACAAGCTGCGCCAGAACATCGGTATCGTCTTTCAGCAGTTCAACGCGTTCCCGCATCTGACCGTGCTGGAAAATGTCACGCTCGCGCCCCGCAAGGTAAAGGGCATGGGCCGCGCCGAGGCCGAAGAGATCGCGGTCAAGCAGCTCGAGCACGTGGGTCTCGGGGACAAGATCAAGGTCTATCCCAGCCGCCTTTCAGGCGGTCAGCAGCAGCGCATGGCGATTGCCCGCGCGCTGGCGATGTCGCCGGACTACATGCTGTTTGACGAGGTGACATCCGCGCTCGACCCGCAACTGGTGGGCGAGGTGCTCGATACGCTGAAACTGCTGGCCGAGGGCGGCATGACGATGATCTGCGTCACCCATGAGATGGGCTTTGCCCGCGACGTGTCGGACCGCGTCGCCTATTTCGAAAGTGGCGTCATGGCCGAAATCGGACCGCCCAGCCAGATATTTGGCGCGCCGGAAAACGAGGCCACGCGCAAGTTCCTGTCGAGCGTTCGCTGATGCAAAAGGACGTGTTGGTCGTCGGGGCGGGGGTCGTCGGCCTTTCCATCGCGCTTGAGGCGCAGTCGCGGGGCCTGAATGTGCGCGTGATCGACCGCACAGGCCCTGCCGCAGGGGCATCTGCCGGCAATGCGGGCGCGTTTGCCTTTGCCGATATCCTGCCGCTTGCCTCGCCGCGCATCATGCGGCAGGCACCGAAATGGTTGCTGGACCCGCTCGGGCCGCTGAGCGTGCCGGTGGGCTATGCACCGCGCCTGCTGCCGTGGATGTGGCGGTTCTGGCGCGCCAGCCGCCCGGCCCAGGTGGCTGCATCGACAAAGGCGCAGACCGCGATGATGCGCCACGCCCAAGGCACGCTGGATGGGTTTCTGGCGCGCGCGGGCGCGTCGAACATGCTGCGCCGCGAGGGGCAGATGCAGGTCTATGAGGGCGCCCGGCAGTTCGAGGCGTCGCTCGAAGGCTGGGCCGCGCGCGAGGCGGGCGGGGTGGCGTTTCGCCATCTGAAAGGCGATGAGGTCCAACAGATGCAGCCGGGCCTCTCGCCCCGCTTTACCCATGCCACATTCACCCCCGGCTGGGCCACGATTGACGACCCCAAGGCGTACGTGGAGACGCTGGCCGACAAGTTCCGCGCGAATGGCGGCGAGATCATCATCGCCGACGCCGAGGCGCTGATCCAAGACGGGCTGCGCACCAGCGCGGGGCCGCTTAGGGGGTGCGTCGTGATCGCGGCGGGCGCGCATTCGCATCATCTGGCGGGCACGGCGGGCGTGCGCATCCCGCTGGAGACCGAGCGCGGCTACAACACCACGCTGCCCCATGATGGCATCGAGTTGCGCCAGCACATCACCTTTCCGGCGCATGGTTTCGTGATCTCCAAGCTCGATGGCCGCCTGCGCATCGGCGGCGCGGTCGAGTTGGGCGGGCTGGAAGCGCCGCCCAATTACAAGCGCGCCGACGCGATGCTGCGCAAGGCGGCCACCTTTTTTCCCGGCCTCGACACCAGCGGCGGCACGCAGTGGATGGGGTTTCGCCCGTCGCTGCCCGACAGCCTGCCCGCCATCGGCCCACTGCCGGGCCGCCCGGATGTCATCTGCGCCTTTGGCCACGGCCATCTGGGCCTGACCCAGTCAACCGCAACGGCCGATATCGTCGCGGACCTCTTGACAGACAAGGCGCCGGGGATCGACATGGCCCCATTCTCGCCTGCGCGTTTCTAGGAGGCACCGATGACGCAACACACCTTTCCCTGCATCGACGGCCATACCTGCGGCAATCCCGTGCGCCTTGTCACGGGGGGTGCGCCGCTTTTGCACGGCGCCGACATGCTGGAAAAACGGGCGCATTTTCTGGCCGAATATGACTGGATCCGCACGGGCCTCATGTTCGAGCCGCGCGGTCATGATCAGATGTCGGGCGCCATCCTCTATCCCCCGACGCGGCCTGATTGCGATATCGCGGTCCTTTTCATCGAGACGTCCGGCTGCCTGCCCATGTGCGGGCATGGCACCATCGGCACCGTGACCATCGCGCTGGAGAACGGGCTCGTGCGGCCCGCCGTGCCGGGGCAACTGGCGCTCGAGACGCCGGCGGGCCGGGTCGATGTGACCTACCGCCAGGAGGGCCGCTTTGTAGAGGAGGTGCGCCTGACCAACGTGCCGGGCTTCCTGCACTCCGAAGGGCTGACCGCCGAGGTTGAGGGGCTGGGCGAGGTGGTGGTCGATGTCGCCTATGGCGGCAACTTCTATGCCATCGTGGAGCCGCAAAAGACCTTTGGGGACATCGCCGATTTCACCGCGTCGCAGCTGATCGGCCTCAGCCCGACACTGCGCGCCGCGCTCAATACCAAATACGAATTCATTCACCCCGAGCATCCCAGCATCAATGGCCTTAGTCACATCCTGTGGACCGGTGCGCCGCGCGACCCCGAGGCGCATGCCCGCAATGCCGTTTTCTACGGCGACAAGGCGATCGACCGCTCGCCCTGCGGCACCGGCACCTCGGCCCGCATGGCGCAGCGGGCGGCCAAGGGCCTGCTGAACGTTGGCGACGAATTCGTTCACGAAAGCATCATCGGCTCGCTGTTCCGGGGCCGCATCGAGGCGGCGGCCGAGGTGGCGGGCACGCCGGCGATCATCCCTTCCATCTCTGGATGGGCGCGCGTGACAGGTTTCAACACCATCTTCATAGACGAGCGTGATCCGTTTGCGCACGGCTTTGTCGTCATCTGAAAAAGGGGCAGTCGTGGCACAGATCATCCTCGAGGCCGCCGCCAAGGGCCCGGTTCTGGCCAGCGCTGAGGGGCTCAGTTTCTGGGGCGGGGTGGATGCAGCCACGGGCCGGGTGATCGACGCGCATCATCCGCTCCACGGGCGCACGTTGGGCGGCACGATCCTCTTGTTGCCAACCAGCCGAGGCTCCTGCACCGGCAGCGGTGTCCTGCTGGAGTTAGCGCTGTCCGGCAATGCGCCCGCTGCGCTGGTCTTTCGCGAGGAAGAGGACATTCTGACGCTGGGCGCGACAATCGCAGGGCGCATGTTCGGCCAGCCCGTGGCGGTCTTGCGGCTGGGCGCGGACGCGTGGGACCGGCTGGCCAAGGAGGGCCATGCCGAAGTCGATGGCGCGCGTCTGACGGCTGGCGATTGGGCGCTGGACCTTGCCCCGCCGCCGACCGCCACGCTGGAGCTGACCGAGGGCGACCGCGCGATGCTGGACGGCGCCGAGGGCGCAGCCGCCCAGCTGGCGCTGGAGGTGATCTGCACGATGGCCGCGGGGCAGGGGGCGAGCCGCCTGACCGATGTCACCCGCGCGCATATCGACGGCTGCATCTATGCCAGCCCCGCGAACCTGACCTTCGCCCGCCGGATGGCGGATATGGGCGCGCGGGTGCGGGTGCCGACCACGATGAACGCGATTTCGGTCGATCATTCCAACTGGCAGGCGCAGGGCGTGCCACCGGTTTTCGGCAATCCGGCGCAGAAGCTGGCCGACGCCTATGTCGAGATGGGCGCGCAGCCCAGCTTTACCTGCGCGCCCTATCTGCTGCGGGAGCCGCCCGAATTGGGCGAGATGATCGGCTGGTCGGAATCGAATGCCGTCATCTATGCCAATTCGGTGCTGGGCGCGCGCACGGTCAAACATCCTGATTTCATGGATCTTTTCATCGCGCTTACGGGCCGTGCGCCGCTGTCGGGCGTCTATCTCGATGAGGGCCGGGCCGCGCGGCGTGCGATCCATGTCGATTTGCCGGCAAGGCATGATGACGCGCTCTGGCCACTCTTGGGCTGGCTGGCGGGACGCGCTGCGCCCGACCGGATCCCGCTGCTGACGGGGCTGGAGCATACGGCGCCCAGCTCCGATGATCTCAAGGCGCTCTGCGCGGCCTTCGGCACCACCTCGGCGGCGCCCATGCTGCATATCGCAGGCATCACGCCCGAGGCGGCGGGCGCGCTGGATGCGGATGCCGATGCGCTGCGCATCGGCGCCGCCGATCTGGCCGAGGCATGGCGGCAGTTCAATGCCGCGCCCGCCGAGGTCGATCTGATCGCCTTGGGCAGCCCGCATTTTTCGCTGCCCGAATGCCGTGCGCTGGACGCGGCGATGGCGGGGCGCCGCCGCCGCGAGGGCACGCAAGTGATCGCTACCGTGGGACAGCACGTGCTGGATGCGATCCGCGCAGATGGCACGCTTGCCAGCCTTGAGGCATCGGGCGTTCAGGTTGTGCCCGATATCTGCTGGTGCTCGATCTCCGAGCCTGTCTTTCCGCCCTCGGCGCGCGTATTGATGACCAATTCGGGCAAATACGCCCATTACGCGCCGGGCCTGTCGAGCCGTGAAGTGCGCTTTGGCGCGCTGGCGGATTGCGCCGAGGCTGCCATCACCGGCATCGCGCCAGACCAGCCGCCCGGTTGGCTCCTCCCCTAGAAAGGCTCCATCATGCGCAGCACCAAGACCGTTCATGTCATCTCAGCCCATGCCGAGGGCGAGGTGGGCGATGTCATCGTCGGCGGCGTCGCGCCGCCCCCCGGCGATACGATCTGGGAGCAGAGCCGGTGGATCGCCGCCGACAATACCTTGCGTAATTTCGTCCTGAACGAGCCGCGCGGCGGGGTCTTTCGCCACGTCAACCTGCTGGTTCCGCCCAAGGATCCGGCGGCCGATGCGGCCTTCATCATCATGGAGCCGGAGGACACGCCGCCGATGTCCGGCTCGAACTCGATCTGCGTGTCGACGGTGCTGCTGGACAGCGGCATCGTGCCCATGACCGAGCCTGTGACCGAGATGCTGCTGGAGGCGCCGGGCGGCCTTGTGAAGGTGCGCGCCGAGTGCAACCATGGCAAGGCGCAGCGCATTTACGTGCAGAACCTGCCCAGCTTTGCCGCGCAGCTTGACGCACCGCTCGAGGTCGAGGGGCTGGGCACGCTGAGCGTCGATACGGCCTATGGAGGTGACAGCTTTGTCTTTGTGGACGCGGCCGCTCTGGGCTTTGCACTGGTTCCCGAAGAGGCGCATGCGCTGGCCAAGCTGGGCGTGCGCATTACGGCGGCGGCGAATGAGGCGCTGGGCTTTCACCACCCGGACAATCCTGACTGGCGACATATCTCCTTTTGCCTTTTTGCAGGCCCGGTGACGCGCGAGGGCAATGCCTTGCGCGCGGGGGCCGCTGTTGCGGTGCGACCGGGCAAGATCGACCGCTCGCCCACCGGCACCGCGCTGAGCGCGCGCATGGCGGTGCTGTCCGCGCGAGGCCAGATGGGCATGGGCGATACGCTGACCGCCGTGTCGCTGATCGGCTCGACCTTCGCTGGGCAGATCGTGGGCGAGACCATCGTGGGCGGCAAGCCTGCGATCCTACCCGAAATCTCGGGGCGCGGCTGGATCACTGGCACGCATCAGCACATGCTGGACCCCGAAGATCCGTGGCCAGAAGGGTATCGTCTGTCCGATACTTGGGGTGCGCAGTAACGGGCGCGCAGTGACGCGCGCAGTGTCCCGCGCGCGCTAGAGCGCGAAGTTGCCGAAGGGAATGTAACGCACCGGGTCGCCGGGCGCGATCTGGGCAGCGCCGTCGGGCAACTCGACCAGCCCTTCGGCCCAGCTGAGGCTGCTGACGCGGCCCGATCCCTCGGATGGGAAAACCTCGGCGCGGCCCTCGCGGATGCGCGCGCGCAGGTATTCGCGGCGCCCCGGCTTTTTGGACTTGCTGAAGGCGGCGGGCACGTCAAAGCCCTGCGGCACGCTCCACCCCGCACCGGCCAGAAGGGCCAGCGCCGGGCGCGCGAAGATCAGCGTGCAGACCAGCGCCGCCACCGGATTGCCCGGCAGACCGAAGATCGGCGCTTTCTGCCACAGCCCCAAGGCGAGGGGACGCCCCGGTTTCAGTGCGATCCGCCACTCGCGCAGCGCTCCGGCCTCGCCAAGAAGGGCTGAGACGTGATCCTCATCTCCCGCGGATGCGCCGCCCGAGGTGAAGATGACATCGGCGCGGCCTGCCGCCTCATCGAGGGCGGCGCGCAAGGCCGCGCGATCATCGGGGATGCGGCCCATGTCGATGGCCTCCATCCCCCAGCTGGTGATCTGGGCCAGCAGCATCGGGCGGTTGGCGTCAAAGATCTGGCCCCGGCCCGCGTCGCCGCCAGCCTCGATCAATTCGTCCCCTGTCGAGAGGATCGCAACGCGCAGGCGCTGATAGACCGGCACCTCGCCAATGCCGACGGAGGCCAAGAGCGCCAGGTCGGCGGGGGTCAGCACGCGGCCCGGTCCAAGAACTTCGGCGCCTTCCGGGGTGTCCTCGCCCGCCTTGCGCGCATTCGCGCCGGGTTTGATCCCGGTGCGAAAGGCGATCTGGCCCGCAGATTGGCGCGTGTCCTCTTCCAGAACGACGGTATCCACGCCGTCCGGCAGGATCGCGCCGGTCAGGATGCGGATCGATTGGCCCGCCGGGACTGCGCCGTCATAGGGCGCGCCCGCCGCCGCCCGGCCCGGCGCAAGCGGCATCACCGGATCGCCTGGCGGCAATGACCCATGGGCAAAGCCATAGCCATCAACCGCGGAATTGGCGTGGGGCGGGCTGGCGCGGCGGGCGGTGACGAGGGAGGCAAGGATGCGGCCGGCCGCAGCGCCCAGCGGGCAGGGGGCGGTGCGCGCAATCGGATGCAGGCCCTGTCGCAGCGCCGCCAGAGCCGTGTCCACAGGTGTCCATTCGGTGCCCTGCGGCATGGCAAAGCAATCGTCCCGCAGGGGTGGCGGCGCTGGTGGCGGGGCTATCGGGCCCGGTGCGGCAGGCGGGGGCGGCGGGGCGCTGCGATGGGCCAGATCGCTCAGCAAGTCGGCATGGCCCGCGCCGAGGATCCACGCCTCTTCGCGCGCCTCATCCTGCACCTCTGGGGGCAGGTCCGACATCATTGCGCTCAGGCGCGCGTCTGGCAGATGCGCCAGCGCGCGCGACAGCAGATCGACCTGCACCGCATCGCGGATCTGCGCAGGATCCGCGGCCAATGCCGCGCGCACCGCAGGCTCGATCAGGCCCGGCCATATTTCGGCCAGCACGACGTCTGCCTCCTGCCAATCCTGAAACGGCCAGACGGCAGTGCCCGGCTGCCGTCGCAGCCGCGACAGCATGGGCAGGCCCATCAGGGCCTGACTGCCGACCGTGGGATGGTAGCAAAGCTGAAAACAACTGCTGGCCGCCTTGGACGCCAGATCGCAGGCGCGTTTCTCGGCGATGGTGTCGTAACGGACGCCCTCCTTGCGGTAGGGGATGCCGGGCCAGCGATCGGCATGCGTCTTGCCCCAGAAGGGGCCGGGGCCGTCCCAGAGCGCATTGAGCGTCTCGGCCACGTCAAAGCGGTTGTTGGCGCCTGTCTCGCTGTCGGTGATGCGGGCGGCCAGCCAATCCCACAGGTCCAGCGGATCCTCCCCGCCGGTCACGCGGCGGGCCACGCCCGCCGGATAGCCGAAGGGAAAATCAAATCCGGCAAGCAGGCGGCGCCCGGCGGCGCGCTCTGCCTCCATGATGCCGGCAATGGCCACTTCGGCCTCGATCCGGCTGCGGCAATAGATCGGGCTTTGCGGCGCGCCCGCCTCGACGAACCCCAGCCAGATCGCATCCTTGGACGGGCGGGCCGGCGCGCGCGAGGAGGCGGCGGACCAATCGACGACAAGAACGCTGTCAAACCCGCTCACAGCCCCACCTCTCGCAGGATGAAATCCGCGATGGCCGGGGTGTCGTCCAGATCAAGCACCGGGCAGGGTGCGGCGCGCGGCACCTCGAGCGTGCAATCGGCAGCGACGGCGCGGATACTGGGATCGTCCGGTGCGATCAGGGGATTTCCCGCCGCCGCGCGATAGGCTTCGACCTTGGGGTGGGGCGCGCGTTTGTAGCCTTCGATCAGCACAAGATCCACGGGCGCAAGGCGCGCCAGCAGGTCGGCAAGGTCAGGCTCGGGCGCACCGCGCAGCTCTTGCATGAGGGCGATGCGCGCCTTGGAGGCCAAGAGCACCTCATGCGCGCCCGCCTCCCGGTGGCGATAGCTGTCGCGCCCTGGCTGATCGACCTCGAAACTGTGATGCGCGTGCTTGACCGTCGAGACGGAAATACCGCGCGCCGTGATCTCTCTCACAAGGCGCTCCATCAGGCCGGTTTTTCCCGCGTTCTTCCAGCCAGTGACGCCAAAGACCCTCATTCGGCCACCATCGCCTGGGCGCGGGCCAGATCCTCGGGCGTGTTGACGTTGAAAAAGGGATCGCCCGCTGCCGGAAACATCGCCGTGGCGGCCCCATGCGCATCTGTCCATTGCACGACCTTGCGCAAGCCGCCCTCCAGCGCCGCGCGCAGGTCTGCGCGCAAGGCGACCGGCCAGAGGCCAAAGGTGGGGTGTCGCCCGTCCGGCGTCGCGGCAAGGGCCAGCGGCACGTCCATGCCCTCGGTCGCCAAAAGGAGCTGCGGCACCAGATCGCACGGAAAGAACGGCGTATCGGCGGCCACGGAAACGACGGTTTCCGCGCCTTGCCGCGCCGCCCAATCCATGCCTGCCAGAACGCCCGCCAAGGGGCCGGCGAACCCCTCCACCGGATCGGCCAGCACGGGCAGGCCAAACCGGGCAAGCCGCGCCGGATCGCCATTGGCGTTGAGAGCGGTGGCAGCCACCTGCGGCGTGATCCGGTCGATCACATGATCCAGCAGCGCGCCCCGGCCCAGCGGCAGCAGCCCCTTGTCCCCCCCGCCCATGCGCGTGGCGCGGCCCCCGGCGAGGATGATGGCGCAAGGCTGCTTCATGACGTCTCTTGCGCGCTGCGCGCCGATTTGCGGCGATGCTTGCCCTCTTCCTCGGCCACGCTTTCGGGGTCGGTATCGCGCACGAGGCGCTCCTCGCCCGCAAGGCAGACAAAGCGCCGTCCGCGCATCCGCCCGATCAAGGTGAGGCCAACCTGCCGTGCGATCTCGACCCCCCAGGCGGTAAAGCCCGAGCGTGAGGCCAGCACCGGGATGCCCATCAGCGCGGTCTTGATGACCATCTCGGAGGTGAGCCGCCCGGTGGTGTAGAGCATCTTGCCCTGCGGCCCCACGCCCTCGGACAGCATCCATCCCGCGATCTTGTCGACGGCATTGTGGCGCCCGACATCCTCCATATAGACCAGCGGACGCGCCCCCTCGCACAGGACCGTGCCATGGATCGCCCCCGCCTCGAGATAGAGGCTGGGCGTCGTGTTGATGACATGCGCCAGATGATAAAGATCGGAGGTGCGCACCTCCGCCTCGGGCAGGCTAACGCCCTCCAGCCCTTCCATCATGTCGCCAAAGACGGTGCCGACGGCGCAGCCGCTGGTGCGCGTCTTTTTCTTGAGCTTGTCCTCGTAGGTGGTGCTTCCGTCCGTGCGCACCACGACAGTTTCGAGCTCTTCGTCGTAATCGACGCGCAGCACGGCCTCACCGTCCTTCAACATGCCCTGATTGCGCAAGAACCCGAGCGCCAGATACTCGGGGTAATCCCCGATGGTCATGGCCGTCACGATCTCTTGCGCGTTGAGAAAGATTGTCAACGGGCGCTCTTCGACCACGTTGATCGTCTGGGCGCGGCCCTCGTGATCGGTGCCGGTGACGGCGCGTGTCAGGCCCGGTGCGGCGGGCGCAGGGGCGATGATGTAGGGGCTGTCATCGGGCGGGGGCAATTGCATCTCCTTGGCGGGGCGGTTAAGCGCAGCGGGGCGCGGCATTTTCAGGTGGCGGCGCGGTTTTGCTTGGCTAGGCACCTCATGACACCAGAAAGCACCAAATCCACCTACTGGCAAGGCGTCGGCGCCGGGGCGCCCTTCATCCTCGTGCTGGTACCCTTCGCGCTGCTTTTCGGGGTGGTCGCGACCGAGGCGGGGCTGACCCTGATCGAGACATTTTCGTTCTCGCTGCTGGTTGTCGCGGGCGCTGCGCAATTCACCGCGATTCAGCTTTTGTCAGAACATGCGCCGACCATCATCGTCGTGGTCACGGCGCTGGCGGTCAACCTGCGGATGGCGATGTATTCGGCCTCATTGACGCCGCATCTGGGCGAGGCGCGCCTTGGCGTGCGGGCGCTGGTGGCCTATTGCATGGTCGATCAGGCCTATGCCAGCGCGATCCTGGCCTATGAAAAGCATCCCGGGTGGAGCCTGCGTCAAAGGCTTGCCTTCTATTTCGGGGCAATCACCCCGCTGATGCCTTTGTGGCTGATCTTTACCGTGATTGGTGCGCTGGTGGGCGAGCGGATTCCGCCCGAATTCGCGCTGGATTTCGCTGTGCCGATCACGTTCCTTGCAATGATCGCGCCGATGCTGCGCACGGCGGCGCATGTGGTCGCGGCGCTGGTGTCGATCACCGTGGCGCTGGTGCTGGCCTTTGTTCCCTACAGCATGGGCCTCCTGGTGGCGGGGCTGGTCGGCATGATGGCGGGCGCGCAGGTCGAGCTGATTATGACCCGCAAGGAGCGCGCGCCATGAACGAGATTGCTGCGCTGGATATCTGGATCACCATCGTCTGCCTCGGGCTGGGCAGTTTCGGATTGCGGTTCGTCTTTCTGGGTCTCATCGGGGATCGTCCGCTGCCGGCGTGGATCTTGCGCCACCTGCGCTATACGGCGGTGGCGGTTCTGCCGGGCCTCGTTGCGCCGATGGTGGTCTGGCCGCCCGCAACGGGCGGCGCGCTGGATCTGCCGCGCATGGCGGCGGCCTGCGCCACGATCCTGATCGGCCTTGCCACGCGCAACGTCGTGGCGGCCATCCTCGCGGGGGCGGCCACGCTTTACGGAATGCTGTACCTGCTGGGCTGATCCGGCGGGGCGCATGGCCGCGGGGTGAGGCATCCGTTCGGGCTGCCGCGCAGGCCTCTGCTCCGGATGCTGTGCTGGGCATTGCAATTGCGCGCTCAAGGCACAGGTAAGACCTTACCTGCTCAAACAGGTGAAACAATTCTCATCTCTGTGACGCGGCTCGGCGCCACATTTGGCGCGGGGGCATACAAACGCCCGCCCATCCGCAGGCTGCGACGGCAAAGGAGACCATCCATGACCCAGACCGATGACCAGAACCGAAAATTCGTGTTGGCCGAGCGCCCCAAGGGCGAGCCGGACGACCGGACGCTGCGCCTTGAGACCGAAGAGCGCCCGGTTGCTGGACAGGGGCAGATGCTGCTGCGCAACGCCTATCTGTCGCTCGACCCCTATATGCGCGGCCGGATGAGCGACGCACCCTCCTATGCTGCCCCGGTTGAGATCGGCGCGGTCATGGTCGGCGGCACGGTTGCCGAGGTCATCACCTCGGACGTCGACGGGTTTGAGGCCGGCGATTGGGTTTCGGCCTTTGGCGGTTGGCAGGACTACGCGGTCTCGGATGGCACCAGCGTGATCAACATGGGCAAAAACCCTGAAAATCCCTCATGGGCGCTAGGCGTTCTGGGTATGCCGGGGCTGACCGCTTGGGCAGGTCTGACGCAGATCGGTCAGCCCGAACCGGGCGAGACCCTCGTGGTTGCCGGGGCCAGTGGCCCGGTCGGTGCCACGGTGGGCCAGATCGGCAAGATCCTGGGCTGCCGCGTCGTCGGCATCGCAGGCGGGCCGGAAAAATGCGCGCATGTCGTCGATACCCTGGGGTTTGATGCCTGCATCGACTACAAGGCGGGCAGCTTTGCCGATGTGCTGCAAGAGGCCGTGCCGGATGGCATCGACATCTACTTCGAGAACGTGGGCGGCGCCGTCTTCGATGCGGTTCTGCCGCTGCTCAACACCTCCGCGCGCATTCCGGTCTGCGGCCTGATCTCGCAGTATAACGCCACGTCACTGCCGGATGGCCCGGACCGGCTGAGCCTGCTGATAGGCACCATTCTGCGCAAACGCATGACCCTGCGCGGGTTTATCGTGTTTGACGACTTTGGCCATCTCTACCCCGAGTTCGCCGAGCAGGTGGGCGCATGGGTCCGCGAGGGCAAGATCCAGTATCGCGAAGAGGTGATCGATGGGCTGGAACAGGCGCCAGAGGCGTTTGTTGGGCTGCTCAACGGCGAGGCTTTCGGCAAGCGTGTCATCAAGCTGGCCAACTGAAACTCAAAGACAAAGGTTTATTAAATGAAAATTCTCATGGTCCTCACGTCGCACGACAAGCTGGGCGATACTGGCAACAAGACGGGCTTCTGGCTCGAAGAATTCGCGGCGCCGTATTACGTCTTCAAGGATGCGGGCGCTGAGATCACGCTGGCCTCGCCCAAGGGCGGCCAGCCCCCGCTGGACCCATCGAGCGATGCCGAGGATGCCCAGACAGAGGCAACCAAACGCTTCAAGGGCGATAGTGCGGCGCAAGAGGAGCTGGCCAATACCAAGGCGCTGTCCGGCGTTTCGGCCGATGGGTTCGATGCCATCTTTTATCCCGGCGGGCATGGCCCCTTGTGGGATCTGGCCGAGGACGCCGACAGCGCGGCGCTGATCGAAACCTTTGCGTCCACCGACAGGCCGGTCGGTGCGGTCTGCCACGCGCCAGCGGTCTTCAAGCACCCCAAGGGTGCGGACGGCAAGCCGCTGGTGTCGGGCAAGACCGTGACCGGCTTTACCAATACCGAGGAGGAGGGCGTGGGCCTGACGGACGTTGTGCCTTTCCTTGTCGAGGACATGCTCAAGGCCAACGGGGGCGACTATCAGAAGGGCGACGATTGGGCCTCCTTCGTGGTGGTCGATGGCAAACTCGTCACCGGCCAGAATCCGGCGTCATCCGAAGAGGCGGCCCGGAAGATGCTCGCCCTGTTCTAGCGCGCTGTTGGCAGGTGGATCAGCCGCTGGTCTGCCTGCCAACATGCTCTGAACACGCGGGGTTGCCCAAGATGGCAGTGCCGCTGCGGCTAGACGGCTAAAATGCCTCGTAAATTCTCTTTTTCGTTCTCCATTTCTTAATGCCTGCGCACGCATGTTTGCTCGGCAGCCGAAAATTCGGCGCTGCGTCGCAAGGACAACTTGGAGATCCGGGTTTTGGCTACGATTTATGATCTCATCGAGGTCACGGGCATTCGTGAAAACACCACCTATTCCGTAGCCAACGGCAATCTACTGGGCGTCGTCGAAAATGTCACGTCACCCGAGCTTGATGATGGCGAATTCGACGAACGGGACGACATTTTCATCGGCGGCGTCCGATACAGGATTGACCTGATTCAGGAACCTGAAAGCAGCGGCCGATTTACGGATGGGAACGGGGTGGACTACCCCTTTGATCCGAAAAGCGAGTCGAACCTGGATGTGGTGTTCCTGACGGTGTCGAACGGCGCAGATGTCAGGTATTTCATCGTTCCGAACGACAAATACGGCGACATCAACGTTCGGTCGATCCGAACGGGCCAAATCGAAGATGTGGCAGGCAATGACGCCGCCATCATTTCCACGCTCAACAACAACGTCAATGTCGTGTGTTTCCTGCGCGGCACCCTGATCGAGACAGAGAACGGCAGGTGGGCCCCGGTGCAGGACCTGCGTCCGGGCGACCGGGTCATGACGGCAGATCATGGGTTGCGGCAGATCATGTGGATCGGTGCCAAGACCGTTGGTGCGCGGATACTGGCCCGGACTGCGCGACTGCGCCCAATTCACGTCAGCGCCGGCGCGCTGGGGGCACAGATACCGCAAAATGATCTCTATCTGTCACCGCAGCACCGTGTGCTGGTGCGCTCCAAGACCGCCGCGCGGATGTTCGGCACGCAGGAGGTGCTTGTCGCGATCAAAAACCTGACACCTCTGGCAGGAATCGACGCGACGGATGATGGCCGCAGTGTTGAATACTTTCATCTATTGTTGGAAAACCACGAAATCGTCTTTGCAAATGGCGCGCCGTGCGAAAGTCTGCTTTTGGGCAAAGAGGCCCTGAAATCGCTGGATCACGACACCCGTCAGGAGATCATATGCCTTTTTCCCCAGTTGGTTGAGCGGCGCGTGCAGCAAGAGCCGTGCAGACCCCTGGCTGAGGGCAGGAAAGGGCGCAAACTGGTCGAGCGCCTGAAGAAGAACGGACGGTGCGTCGTCGCGCCTGACGTGCGATGCGGTCCTGCGATACCGCCACATCACGCGAACGCGGCGCGCGGGGCCGAACGGTTGCATTAGTTCGCGCTGGACTGCCGCGATGACAAAGGGCGCACCTTATGGCGCGCCCTTTGGAAAGTTTCAAAAGCAGAGGGCTGGGGTCACCCGATGGCGGCCGCCTTCACGTCCTCGTCGATATGCGGGACATACTGTTCGAAATTCTCCGCGAACATGTTGACCAGCTTGGCCGCCTGGCGGTCATAGCTGTCGGGTCTGTCCCAGGTGCGGCGCGGGTCCAGCAGGACAGTGGGCACGCCCGGCGCGTCGATCGGCACCTCAAAGCCGAAATTCGCATCCGTGCGGAATTCCACATCGCCCAGCGAGCCGTCAAGCGCCGCAGTCAGCAGGGCGCGCGTCGCCTTGATCGGCATGCGTGAGCCGGTGCCATAGGCGCCGCCCGTCCAGCCGGTATTGACCAGCCAGCACGTGGCGCCATGCTTGGCGATCTTGCTGCGCAGCAGGTTGCCATAGACCTCGGGCCGCCGCGGCATGAAGGGCGCGCCAAAGCAGGTCGAGAATGTCGGCTCGGGCTCGGTCACGCCGCGCTCGGTGCCGGCAACCTTCGAGGTGAAGCCCGACAGGAAGTGATACATCGCCTGCGCCGGTGTCAGTCGCGCGATGGGGGGCAGCACGCCGAACGCGTCGCAGGTCAGCATGATGATGTTCTTGGGGTGTCCGCCGATGGCCGTCTCGCTCGCGTTCGAGATATACTCAAGCGGATAGGCGCAGCGCATGTTCGCCGTCAGCGAGTCGTCCTCGAAATCCAGCTCCTTGGTTTGCGCGTCATAGACCATGTTCTCGATCACGGTGCCGAACTTGGACGTGGTCGCATAGATCTCGGGCTCGGCCTCGGGGTCGAGGTTGATCGTCTTGGCATAGCAGCCCCCTTCGAAGTTGAAGGTGCCGCGATCCGACCAGCCGTGCTCGTCATCGCCGATCAATGTGCGGTCCGGGTCTGCCGACAGCGTCGTCTTGCCCGTGCCCGAAAGTCCAAAAAAGATGGCGGTATCCACCGGGTTGCCGTTGGCGTGGTTGGCCGAGCAGTGCATCGGCATCACGTCCTTTTCCGGCAGCAGGTAGTTCAGCAGAGAAAACACCGATTTCTTGTTTTCACCGGCGTATTCCGTGCCGCCGATCAGGATGATCTTGCGATCGAAATTCATCGCGATGACGGTTTCGGACCGGCAGTCATGCTTGGCCGGGTCCGCCTGAAAGCTGGGGCAGTTGATGACGGTGAAATCGGCGATGAAATTATCCAGCGCCTCCGCCTCGGGACGGCGCAGAAGGTGGCGGATGAAGAGCCCGTGCCAGGCCAGTTCAGTGACCATACGCACCTTGATCGCATAGGCGGGATCCGCGCCGCCGACGAGATCCTGCACGTAGTACGTGCCGCCCTTCATATGCGCCAGCATATCCTCATACAGCGCGTCGAAGCCTTCGGGCGACATGGCGGCATTGTTCTCCCACCAGATGTTATCCTTGACGCTCTTGGTGGCGACGACGTGCTTGTCCTGCGGCGAGCGGCCTGTGAATTTGCCGGTCGAGACCAGAAAGGCGCCGCCGCGGCCCAACTCGCCCTCACCGTTTTTCAGCGCGGCCTCGATCAGCGCGGGCTCGATCAGATTGTAGTGGACGCTGTCCAGCCCATTGATCCCCTGATCTTCAAGCCGGAAGTTCGGATTTACCCGTCCCAATGTCATGACATTCTCTCTCTGATACCTGTTCGTGGCCGCCTTGGGGCACGGTGCGTTCGCCCCCCCCATGAAAGGGAATGGCGCGCTCCGGCCAGGTGCCGCTCGCGCCTCTTAGCATGGCGTCTTGAGGGTTGAACAGGCGGCAAGGCAAACGTTAGCGCAACCAAATTGACGTTAGCGCAATCGCGCCGTTTTGCCGCGGCTGCGTGGGGTTTTCGCGCAATTCGATGCGGAAAGGTGAGTCATATTAGCCATTGGTTATGAAAAACGGCCTCAAATAGAGGCTTGAGAGAGGGCGATTCGATAATTGGGATTGATCGGTGCGCGCAAACAGCGGCATAGTAGGCGAAAAAAATCAGGCAATCTGAGCAGTACAAGGAATTAAGACATGTCCAAAATCGCCCTTGTGGACGATGACAGGAATATTCTGACATCCGTTTCCATGACCCTCGAGGCCGAAGGCTTTGAGGTCGAAACCTATAACGACGGCCAGCAGGCTTTTGACGCATTTTCCAAGAAGCTGCCCGACATGGCCGTGCTCGATATAAAGATGCCGCGCATGGATGGCATGGACCTGCTTCAGCGGCTGCGCCAGAAGTCGCAGATGCCGGTGATCTTTCTGACGTCCAAGGACGATGAGATCGACGAGGTTCTGGGCCTGCGCATGGGCGCCGACGACTATGTGAAGAAGCCGTTTTCGCAGCGCCTTCTGGTCGAGCGGATCCGTGCGCTGCTGCGCCGGCAGGATGCGCTGGACGGCAAGGTGACCGCCGTTGACGCCGAAGAGGGCAAGGTGATCGAGCGGGGCGAGCTGCGCATGGATCCGCTGCGCCACGCCGTCGCATGGAAGGGGCGGGACGTGTCGCTGACCGTGACCGAATTCCTGCTGCTGCAGGCGCTGGCGCAGCGGCCCGGCTTCGTCAAGAGCCGCGACCAGCTGATGGATGTGGCCTATGACGATCAGGTGTACGTCGACGACCGCACCATCGACAGCCATATCAAGCGTCTGCGCAAGAAGCTGCGCCAGGTCGATCCCGAATTCTCGGCGATTGAGACGCTTTATGGTATTGGCTACAGGTATAACGAAGAATAAAAGTGGCGTTGGCCGAGGGGATTGATGTGCGCGATGCGGCACCGGGACGGGATGGCGATGTAGTCCTCGGCGATGATTTCGTCGCACCGGACAACGTGGTCGAGGATGAGATCCGCGCGCGCCGGGCGCGGCGCGGCTTCTTTTCGCTGCGTGGGTCGCCGCTGACGCGCAAGATCATCATCTTCAACCTGATCGCGCTGAATATTCTCGTTGGAGGCATTCTGTATCTCAACGCGTCGCGTGACGGGCTGGCGCTTCAGCGGATGAGTGGCCTCGTTGGCGAGGCCGAGTTGGTCGCGAATGTCTTTGAGGTGCAAATGCCTGGCCGCTCGCCGGTCAACATGATTACTGGCGACGGCATCGATGTGGAGGGCACGCTGGCGGCAATCGACGTTCAGGAAGGGGCCGAGGTCTTTGTCTTTGACGCGGCTGGCGCCCTTGCGGGTCGCGTGACGGGCGCCGCTGACCGACCGGCCACCTCGTCACAGCGCCAGCCAACGATCATCACCGACGCGCTGACGCGTCTGTGGGCTGTTCTATCGAGGCCGTTCACCGCAGGCACGAGTGATGCAGCGGTGAACCTCGAGGATCTGGCGCGCGCGCAAGTGAGCAAGGCCCTGACGGAAGGCACGCAGGTGATTACGGGCGAAGTGGACGGCGGCGCCGTCTTTGTCATCTCGACCCCGATCGAGCAGGGCGATGAGCCTGTGGCTGTCGTCTCGATGATCAGCGCCACTGGAGAAATCGACAACCTCGTCATGTCCGAGCATGAGCGCGTCTTGCAAATGTTTCTCATCGCGACGCTGGTTTCCATCGGTCTCAGCCTGATTTTAGCCTCGACCATCGCCCACCCGCTTGCGGATCTGGCGGCGGCCGCCGAAATCGGCGGGGCGCGCAATCGGGGCCGGCAAGGCAATGGGCGCATTCGCATTCCCGATCTGACCGCGCGCCCGGACGAGATCGGGCGCCTGTCGGGCGCCCTGCGCGGGATGGTGGCCGCGCTTTACGACCGGATTGACGGAAACGAGCAGTTCGCTGCGGACGTCGCGCATGAGATCAAGAATCCGCTAGCCAGCCTGCGCAGCGCGGTCGGCACGATGCGTGTGGCCAAGCGTGACGACCAGCGCGAAAAACTGCTGGACGTGATCGACCATGACGTGCGCCGCCTCGATCGGCTGGTCAGTGATATCTCAAACGCCTCGCGCCTCGACAGCGAATTGGTCAAGGAAGAGGAAGAGGCATTCGATCTGCTGACCATGATGCGCAATCTGGGCCAGTATCTGGGCGAGCAGGCGGGCGAGAAGGGGATAGAGTTCATCACGGACTTCCCCCGTGAGCCGATCATCATCAACGGGCTCGAGGCGCGTCTGGCTCAGGTTTTCGTCAACCTCATTTCGAATGCCACCAGCTTTTGCGAGGAGGGCGACGCCATCCGTCTGTGGGCCCGCCGCCGCGAAAACCGGGTGCTGATCGTGGTCGAAGATACGGGCCCCGGCATTCCCGATCAGGCCCTGACCAAGATTTTCCAGCGCTTCTACTCTCAGCGGGACGCCAATGACTTCGGCAATAATTCCGGTCTTGGACTCGCGATCTCCAAGCAGATCGTCGAGGCGCATGGCGGTGTCATCTGGGCCGAGAATATCCGGCCAACGGACGCAGACATAACCTCGGATCCGCTGGGTGCCCGTTTTGTCGTTGGCCTGCCGGTCTAGCGAAATGGCCAGGTCAGCGTCCGGCACTCTCACGCTGCACGCAACGAGCGTCGCGGTGGCGGGTCGCGCCGTATTGGTGCGCGGCGCGTCGGGCAGTGGCAAATCATCGCTCGCTCTGCAATTGATCGCCATGGGCGGCACGCTTGTTTCGGACGACCGCACGGATGTCTGGCGGGACGAAAGCAGGCTTTTGCTAGATGCGCCTGCGGCCATCAAGGGCAAGATCGAGGCGAGGGGGGTCGGTATCCTGAACGCCCCCGCATCGGGGCCGGTGCCGGCGGCCTTGATTGTTGAGCTGTCAGGAGATCCGCAGCCGCGGCTTCCACCGGCTGAAACGGAGGCAATCCTGGGCGTGTCGCTGCCGTTGGTGCGGGGCAATGCCGCAGGGCATTTTGCTGCTGCGATTCATCTATATCTCTTGCATGGTCGCGCGGCGTGATGCCGGAGCGAAACGAGGAGTTTCAACGATGAGCCACGAGACCAGCCATGAGATGAGCGATACGCCGGTGCGGGACAAGCCGCACGTCGTGCTGGTGACCGGCCCCTCGGGGGCAGGGCGCCGCACGGCGATCCACGCGCTCGAAGACATGGGCTATGAGGCGATCGACAACTTGCCGCTCAGTCTGCTTCCCCGGCTGCTTGCCGTTCCGGAGGGCGGCGGCGACACTCCGATCCGGCCCATGGCGCTGGGAGTCGATCCGCGCAATCGCGATTTTTCGACCGAGGCCATCATCGACGCGGTCGACCAACTCTGCGCGCGCGGTGATCGGCATGTGCAACTGCTCTTTGTTGACTGCCGGTCCGAGGTTTTGCTGCGGCGCTTTTCCGAGACAAGGCGCCGACATCCGCTGGCCCCGGCGGAAAGCGCGCAGATCGGGATTGCGCGCGAGCTGGATCTGCTGCGTGCCGTGCGCACCCGTGCCGATATCCTGATCGACACGTCCGAGCTGAGCCCGCAAGAGCTGCGCGCGGAGCTGGAGCAATGGGTCGGTCCCAGTGACGCGGGGAGGCTTGCCGTGTCGGTTCATTCTTTTTCGTACAAGCGCGGCCTACCACGCGGTGTCGATATGGTGTTCGATTGTCGGTTCCTGAAAAACCCCTACTGGGTGCCGGGCCTGCGCGGGCTGGATGGGCGCACACCGGATGTGGCGCGTTTTGTTCAAGACGACGTCCGGTCCGTCCAGTTTCTGGCGCATCTCAAGGAGATGCTGAACATGCTCATTCCGGCCTTTCAGGCCGAGGGCAAGTCCTACCTTTCGATTGCGCTGGGCTGTACCGGCGGGCAGCATAGATCGGTGGCCATGGCGGAAACTTTGGCGCGCACCCTTGCGGAAGAGGGGTGGCCGGTGTCAATTAGGCACAGAGAGATGGAGCGCCGCGCAGGCGCCGACCAGATATCTTAAACGGCGCAGGAATATAAGGATTGCAAGGCGTTGATCGGGATCGTCATCGTAGCACACGGCGGGTTGGCACGCGAGTATATGGCCGCGATCGAGCATGTCGTGGGGCCGCAGCAGGGCATCCGGGCGATCTCGGTCGAAAGCGGCGATGACCGCGAGGCCAAGGCGCAGGAAATCACCGAGGCAGCCATCGAGGTCGACCGCGGCGACGGCGTGGCGGTCGTGACCGATATGTTTGGCGGATCACCGTCGAACCTGTCCATGCCTGCCTGCCGCACGGGGGATCGCCGCATGCTTTATGGCGCGAACCTGCCGATGCTGATCAAGCTGGCCAAGAGCCGGGACAAGCCGCTGCCCGATGCAGTGCGCGACGCACTTTACGCGGCGCGCAAGTATATCGACAGCCAGAATATTTCAGTGGAAGATTGAACTTATGTCCGCACCCGTTACGCGCAAGTTGGAGATCGTCAACGTCAAAGGGCTGCACGCCCGCGCCTCGGCCAAGCTGGTCGAGGTGGTCGAAGGGTTCGATGCGACGGCTGAAGTCTCGCATGAGGGGCAATCGGCAAGCGGCGACAGCATCATGGGCCTTTTGATGTTGGCAGCCGCGATGGGAACCACTATTGACGTCGAAACCCGCGGCCCCGATGCCGAGGCGCTGGCCGATGCGGTCGCCGCCCTCGTCGCAGCCAAGTTCGGGGAAGACATGTAGCACGCCACTCGCGCCGAGTGACGGATTGGAACGGTCCAAGTTGGCAATCGAGCACACCGACGACAGGGGTGAGGGATCCGATCATGGCGGTGCCGAGGCACCGAACTCAGGTGCGCGCGCGGGATCGACTGTGACGTTCCCCAAGTATGATCGGCGCAGCCTGACCTATTCGAACACCTTCGATTCACCTCTGACGGGGGCGACGATCCGGGCAATCGAATGGATGACGGGCAAGATCTCGATCATCCGGATGATCCGCGACTTTGAACGGCGCGGCGCGCCGACCGGCCAGCCTTTCTGGCGCGCTTCACTGGATACGATGGGTATAGATCTGCTGACGCCCGACAGCGAGTTGGAGAACATTCCCCCGACAGGCCCCGTGGTCGCAGTCGCCAACCATCCGCACGGGCTGGTCGATGGCATGATCCTTGCCGATTTGATCGGCAGGCGCCGCACGGATTACAAGATCCTGACCCGCGCCCTCTTGACCGGGATCGACGAGGTGGCGGCCAGCTACATGATTTCGGTGCCTTTCCCGCATGAGCCCGATGCGCAGCGCAAGTCAGTGGACATGCGCGCCAGTGCGATGGCCCACCTCAAGGAGGGCGGGCTGATCAGCGTCTTTCCTTCGGGGGTCGTTGCGTCATCGGACACGATGTTCGGCCCCGCGATCGAGCGCGAGTGGAACGTCTTTACCGCGCAGATGATCCGCCGTTCGGGCGCGCGGGTGGTTCCGATCTATTTCCCCGGCGCCAACAGCCGCTGGTATCAGATGGCCAACCGGATTTCGCCCACGCTGCGCCAGAGCCTTTTGCTGCACGAAGTGGTGCATAGCTGCAATCGCCCGCAAAAGCCGGTGGTCGGCGCGCCCATCTCGGACGAGCGGATGAAGATGCTCGAAAGCGATCCGCGCGGATTCATGACATGGCTGCGCGCCCATACGCTGTCGCTTGGCGAGGCATCCCCAGACGAGAGCCGCGACGCCAAGCAGCCCTAGCGCGATGGACCGCCGCTTGCGGGTGCGCTATCAGTGCGGCAACGCAACAAAGGCAAAGGCGCGCGCATGTCAGGCCACGGCACCCCCATCCCCATGACTTCGGCCAAATGCGGCCCTCTGACCGGCACGGCAGACGTGCCCGGCGACAAATCCATATCGCACCGCGCGTTGATCCTGGGGGCGATGGCCGTGGGCGAGACGCGCATTACGGGCCTTCTGGAGGGCGAGGACGTGCTTGATACCGCCCGCGCCATGCGTGCCTTCGGCGCCGAGGTCACGGATCACGGCAGCGGTGCGTGGTCCGTTCACGGTGTGGGCGTCGGCGGCTTTGCCGAGCCGGCGGCGGTGATAGACTGCGGCAATTCCGGCACCGGCGTGCGCCTGATCATGGGGGCAATGGCGACCTGCCCGATTTCGGCGACCTTCACGGGCGATGCCTCGCTGAACAAGCGGCCCATGGCGCGGGTGACCGACCCCTTGGCGCTCTTCGGGGCGCGCAGCTATGGGCGTAGTGGCGGGCGCCTGCCGATGACGATCATCGGCGCCGCCGATCCCGTGCCTGTGCGCTACGCGACGCCCGTCCCCTCGGCACAGGTCAAATCGGCAGTGCTGCTGGCGGGGCTGAACGCGCCGGGCGAGACCGTCGTAATCGAGCGCGAGGCGACACGCGACCATTCGGAGCGGATGCTGGCGGGCTTTGGTGCGACGGTTCACACCGAGGACACGCGCGAAGGCCGGGTCATCACGCTGATCGGTCAGCCCGAATTGCGCCCGCAGGTGATCGAGGTGCCGCGCGATCCCAGCTCGGCGGCCTTCCCTGTTTGCGCCGCATTGATCGTGCCCGGCTCGGACGTTCTGGTGCCGAACATCGGCCTCAACCCGACGCGCGCCGGGCTTTTCACGACGCTCCGCGAGATGGGCGCCGATCTGAGCTATGAGAACGCGCGCGAAGAGGGCGGCGAGCCTGTGGCCGACCTGCGCGCGCGCTTTTCGCCGGACCTCAAGGGGATCGAGGTGGATCCGGCCCGCGCCGCTTCGATGATTGATGAATATCCGGCGCTGTCGGTTGTCGCCGCCTTCGCCGACGGCACGACCATGATGCGCGGCGTGGCAGAGCTGCGCGTCAAGGAGTCTGACCGCATCGAGGCAATGGCGACCGGGCTGCGCGCGAATGGCGTCACCGTCGATGATGGCCCCGATTGGTGGAGCGTGCAGGGCCGAGGCCATGGCGGCGTGCCGGGCAGTGCGACCTGCGCCAGCCATCTGGACCACCGCATCGCGATGTCCTTCCTTATCCTCGGCATGGCCGCCAACGCGCCCGTCGCGGTGGATGACGGCGGCCCGATTGCCACGTCATTTCCGATCTTCGAGCCGCTGATGGAGCGTCTAGGCGCACAGATAACGCGCAGCGCTTCGTAGCCTTTGAGTATTTGAAGAACAATGAAAGCCGGGCCCGAAGTGGGACCGAAGTGCGCGGTGCATCCCGGTTTGAAAACACGCCCTCCCTGCGGGGCGTCGCCCGCACCTTGAGGTGGCTCACAAAAGAAAAGAGGCGCGCCCATTGCTGGACGCGCCTTTTCCTCTAACCCTCGGGGGGGCTTTGGGCGTCAGTTTAGCGCCTGATCGGTCACCTTATGGGTCCATGCGGCGTCGCCGGGATCTGCGGTGATCACCGGGTCAGATCCTCCCGACAGAAGCGAGTCGATCGTGCGCTGGAAGTCGGCCGGATCGAGCGCGCCGTTGCTGCCCGCCGTCAGCTTGGCGATTTCCTGCATCATGCGGATCTGGTGCTCTTCGGTCTGGGCGCCGCTGGCATCATTGTCGAGCACGATCATCGCGGCTTCCTCGGGGTTTTCCTCGGCCCATTTCCATCCCTGCATCGAGGCGCGGACAAAGCGCGCCATCTTGTCGACGAAGGCGGGATCTTCAAGGTTTTCACCCAGCACATAGAGGCCATCCTCAAGCGTCGAGACGCCTTGATCTTCGTATTTGAAGACCACCAATTCGTCCTCGGCCAGACCCGCGTCAAGCACCTGACCATACTCGTTGTAGGTCATCGTCGATATGCAGGCGGCCTGGCCTTGCAGCAGGGGATCGACGTTGAAGCCTTGCTTGAGCACGGTGACGCCGTCGTCGGAGCCGTCCGTGGGGATGCCCAGTTTACTCATCCAGCTGAGGAAAGGGTATTCATTGCCGCTGAACCATACGCCCAGCGTCTTGCCCGGGAAATCCTCGGGCGTCTCGACGCCGCTGTCCTTGCGGCAGGTCAGCATCATGCCCGATGCCTTGAACGGCTGCGCGATGTTGACGAGGTCGAGGCCCTTTTCGCGGCTGGCCATGGCAGAGGGCATCCAGTCCACGACAACATCGGCGCCGCCGCCCGCGATGACCTGCGTTGGGGCAATGTCGGGGCCGCCCGGCTTGATCGTGACTTCAAGGTCTTCATCGGCGTAAAACCCCTGATCTTGCGCCACGTAGTACCCGGCAAATTGCGCTTGGGTGACCCACTTGAGTTGTAGTGTCACCTCGTCAGCAGCCTGCGCAGCGCCCGCGCCCGCAATGGCAAGGCCGGCAAGGCCGAGAGTGGTTTTGAATTTGTTCATCATGATAGCTCCCTGTTGATTTTTCGTTTCTTGTTCATCGGCTCCGCTGTGACGGATGCCAGAAGGTGAGGGCCTTTTCCGCAAGAGTGATCGCCCCGTAAAAGGCCGACCCCGCCAGCGCCGCGACGACGATCTCGGCCCAGACCAGATCCATCGCCAGTTGCCCCACCGAGATCGAGATGCGAAACCCCATCCCGCGCGTGGGCGAGCCAAAGAATTCTGCCACGATAGCACCGATCAGCGCCAGCGTTGTCGCGATCTTGAGCCCGTTGAAAATGAAGGGCAGGGCGGCGGGCAGGCGCAGCTTGAGCAGCGTCTGCCAGTAGCTCGCGGCGTAGGTGCGCATCAGGTCGCGCTGCATCGCGCCGGTATCGGAGAGGCCCTGAACGGTGTTCACCAGCATGGGAAAGAAGACCATGACGACGACCACGGCGGCCTTTGATTGCCAGTCAAAGCCGAACCACATGACGAGGATCGGCGCGAGGCCGATGATGGGCAGCGCGGCCATGAAATCGCCAATCGGCAGCAGGCCGCGTTTGAGAAAGGTGAAGCGGTCAACGGCGATCGCCATCACGAAGGCCGCGCCGCAGCCGATGACATAGCCACTCATGGCGCCTTTGATGACGGTCTGCACGAAGTCCTGCCACAAAAGGCTCGTGGAGGCGGCGAAGGTGCGCGCGATGCCTGTCGGGGCGGGCAAGAGGATGGGGCTGATGCCAAAGCCGCGCACGGCGACTTCCCACAGCGCCAGCAGGGTCAGACCAAATATGACAGGCACCATGATGCGGGCGGCGGTCCTGTCTGATTGTGCCAGCCGCGCGTTGAGGTGCCAGGCAATCAGCCAGATTGCCAGCAGCAAAGCCAGTGTCTGGCTGTAGAGCCCGAGGCCAACCAGGGCGGCCCCAAGCAGGCAAAGCACATAAACGTCCTTGGGGATTCGGTTGGCTGTGCCGGATTTTGAGGCGTGCTTCGTCATTGGCTCATCCCCATGCGCCTGAGCATCAGGCGCTGAATTGCGCCGATGATCCCCACCAGGATCGCCGCCAGCAGGGCCGCCATCAAGAGCGCGCTCCAGATCTGGACGGTCTGTCCATAATAGCTGCCCGCCAGAAGGCGCGCGCCAAGGCCGGCGACAGCGCCTGTCGGCAACTCGCCGATGATGGCCCCGACAAGGCTGGCCGCCATGCCGATCTTGAGCGAGGTAAAGAAGTAGGGCATCGACGAGGGCAGGCGGAGGCGCCAGAATGTCTGCGCCCGGCTGGCATTCCAGGTGCGCATCTGGTCAAGCTGCATCGCATCGGGGCTGCGCAACCCCTTTACCATGCCGACGACTACGGGAAAGAACGAAAGATACATGGATATCATGGCCTTGGGCAGAAGGCCCGAGATGCCGATGGCATTCAGAACGACAATGATCATGGGCGCGATGGCGATGATCGGGACGGTCTGACTGGCGATGATCCAAGGCATCACGCTGCGGTCCATCGTGCGATTGTGCACGATCCCGACCGCAAGCAGAACGCCCAGCCCGGTCCCCAGAACAAAGCCCAGCATCGTGGCGCTGAATGTCACCCAACTATGATAGATGAGCGAGCGCTTGGAAAAGCCGCGCCCCTTCAGGACCATGGCACCGGTGGTGTCCCATATCTCGGCGGCGATCTGGTGAGGGGCCGGAAGCCTGGGCTTGTCCTGGCTCCAGGTGTCGGCGACGAGGTCCTGCGTGCTCAACTCGATGTCCGCACGCTGTGCCTTGTCATAGGCCCACGACGCGTTGAGCGGGATGGCGGCGACATACCAAAGCGCAATTATTGCGACAACGACGGTGAGGATGGGCCCTGTGTCTCTCACAGTGCACCTCTTGCTTTCATTGTTCCGAAAATACTCGTTTGCACCGTGTGTTTCAGGTGCGGGAGTTTGAGTATTTTAAGAACAATGAAAGATTTGCGTGCTTTTGTAAGGTCACGGTACAGGCTGGAGAGCCGATGACCGTGAACAGTGAAAGACCCCATGGCGTTACGACCGCTCGGGGCATGGTGCGGGGCGCCGCGATCAGTCATCGCCGTGTCCCGCACGCAGCCCCTCGCGAACGCGGTGCGCGATGTCGATGAACGCTTGGCTGTCGCGGATATCCAGTGGTCGGTGCCGGGGCAGCGGGCTGTCGATCACGTCGGCGATGCGGCCCGGGCGAGGGGACATCACGACGATGCGTGTCGAGAGATAGACGGCCTCGGGGATGGAGTGGGTGACGAAGCATATGGTCTTGCCGGTGCGATCCCAGAGTTTGAGAAGTTGCTCGTTCAGGTGATCGCGGACGATCTCGTCCAGAGCGCCGAAAGGCTCGTCCATCAAGAGCAGATCGGCATCGAATGCCAAGGCGCGCGCGATCGAGGCGCGCTGCTGCATCCCGCCGGAAAGCTGCCAAGGGAATTTCTTTTCAAAACCGGCAAGCTCGACCAGTTCCAGCACGTTGGCGGTGCGGCGCGCTTGCTCTTCGCGCGAATAGCCCATGATTTCGAGTGGCAGGCGGATGTTGCCGCTGATCGTGCGCCATGGGTAGAGGCCGGCGGCCTGGAACACGTAGCCATAGGCGCGATTGCGGCGGGCTTCGGCGGGGGAGGTGCCGTTGACGGTGATGGTGCCCGCTGTTGGATGCTCGAGGTCGGCCATGACGCGCAGGAACGTCGTCTTGCCACAGCCAGATGGGCCGATGAAGCTGACGAAATCGCCCCGATTGACGTCGAGGCTGACGTCCTTGAGCGCATGGACCGGGCCATCATTGGTATCAAATGTGAGGCTGAGATCCTTTGCCGAGATGACGGTATCCTCGATGGCGGCATCCTTCATTCGTCAAAACCCCATAATCTCGCCTCGGCGAATTCGACTGAATTGCGCGCCGGATCACGCACATAGATGGACCGCGCGCCGCCGGGCCATTCGAAATCCGCCTCGATCTCGATGCCTTCAGCCGCCAGATGGTCGGCCCAGGCGTCAAGCTCGCCCCTCTTGGCGCGAAAGCACACATGCCCTTCGCCATGGCAGCCATGGGGTGGAACGGGCGGCGAATCGCCGCCTTCCTGTGTCGCGTCCGGATCGAAAAGTAGGATCATGGACGTGTCGCATCGCAGGAAAACATGGCGTCCGGGCACGCGCACAACTTCGCGCAGTCCGATGACATGCTCGTAGAACGCCGCCGTCTCGTCGAGGTTGTGAGCATAGAGCGCCGTCTCGAGAACGGCCTTTGGGGGATGCGGTTTCGCCATCTGGGCGTCAAATCCCCGCCGGGATATTTAGGGGGTCACGCTTGATCATCTTGGGCGCGTTCAGTGCCTTCCATTTGCTGAGTGCGCTATGCGCCGAGGGAAAGGCGGGGCGCGGCACAAAGCGGCCCCGGCCCGGCTGCGGTTGCGAATTCTGGCCCCAGGCCCAGATGACCTCGCCGCGCGAGAGGGTGTAGCGGCTGTTGGCGGTCACCTCAAACCCCTCGAAGACGTTGTAATCGAGGATCGAGTGGTGGTTGGCGGGGCTGATTGTCTTGGTGATCTTGGGATCCCAGACGACAATATCGGCGTCCGCGCCTTCGACGATTGCGCCCTTTTTGGGGTATATATTCAGGATCTTGGCCACGTTGGTCGACGTCAGCGCGACGAATTCGTTCGGCGTCAGGCGCCCTGTCTCGACGCCGGTGGTCCAAAGGACCGGCAGGCGCTCTTCCAGCCCGTTGGAGCCGTTGGGGATGATGCGAAAATCGTCGCGGCCTGCGCGCTTTTGCTCGGTCGAGAAGGCGGCGTGGTCGGTGGCGACCACTTGCAACGATCCGGCCTGAAGCCCGGCCCAGAGCCCATCCTGATGCTCTTTGGAGCGGAAGGGGGGCGACATGACGCGGCGGGCGGCGTGATCCCAATCGGTGTTGAAATACTCGCTCTCGTCCAGCGTCAGGAACTGCACCAGAGGCTCGCCATAGACGCGCATCCCCTTTTGGCGCGCGCGCCGGATCGCCTCATGCGCCTGTTCGCAGCTGACATGCACGATATAGAGCGGCACGCCTGCGGCGTCAGCGATGCAGATGGCGCGGTTCGCTGCCTCGCCCTCGAATTCGGGCGGGCGCGAATAGGCGTGGCCCTCGGGGCCGGTGATGCCCTGATCAAAGTATTTCTGCTGCATCTCGGCCACCAGATCCCCGTTCTCGGCATGGACCATCGGCAGCGCGCCCAGCTCGGCGCAGCGCTTGAAGGAGGCGAACATCTCGTCGTCCTCGATCATCAGTGCGCCCTTGTAGGCCATGAAATGCTTGAACGAATTGACACCCATGTCGACGGCGTCCTTCATCTCGTTGAAAACGGTCTCATCCCAGCCGGTGATGGCCATGTGATAGCCGATATCCGAGCAGATCTGCGGCGCAGATTTGCGGTGCCATTCGTTGATGGCGTTCTTGATGCTGCCATCGGCGCCGGGCAGGCAGAAATCAATCAGCATCGTGGTGCCGCCGCAGGCCGCCGCCCATGTGCCAGTCTCGAAGGTTTCGGCCGCCGTGGTGCCCATGAAGGGCATTTCCAGATGGGTATGCGGGTCGATTCCGCCGGGGATGACATAGGCGCCGGTCGCGTCGATATACTCGTCGCCCTTCAGGTCCTCGCCGATCTGTTTGATCGTCTCGCCCTCGATCAGGACATCGGCCTTCCACGTGCGGTCGGCGGTGCAAACGGTGCCGCCCTTGATGACTTTGGTGGTCATGGTGTTTCTCCCTTGGTCGTTGTCGTGGTCGGCGTTTTATCTTGCTCGAAGTCTGGGCAGGGTTTTTGGCGCAACTACCCCTCGACCCCTGCCGTCTCGACCACTGCGTGCATCAAAACGTCTGCCCCGGCGCGCGCCCATTCCAGCGTGATTTCCTCGGCCTCGTTGTGCGACAGGCCGTCCACGCAGGGGCACATCACCATGGCGGTCGGCGCGGCGCGGTTGATCCAGCAGGCATCGTGACCGGCGCCCGAGATGAGATCCTTGTGCGAATAGCCCAGACGCTCGGCGGCCGAGCGGACGGCGCTCACGCAGTCCGCATCGAAGGTGACCGGATCGAAGCCGCCGACCTTTTCGAAGGCGACCTCCAACTCCATCTCATCGCAAATCGCCTTTGCGGCCTCTTTCATCTGGCTGACCATCTCGGTCAGGGTGTCGATGTCGGGCGAGCGGAAATCGACGGTAAAGACCGCCTTGCCGGGAATCACATTGCGCGAGTTCGGAAATATGTCGAGCGCGCCGATGGCACCCACGGCGTTCGGTGCATGGGCCAGGGCAATCTCGTCGACCTTGTCCATCACGCGCGCCATGGCGAGGCCCGCGTTGCGCCGCATCGGCATGGGGGTGGAGCCGGTGTGGGCATCGCGCCCGGTGATCGTCACCTCGGTCCAGTCGAGGCCCTGGCCATGGGTGACGACGCCAACGTCCTTGCCTTCGGCTTCCAGGATGGGGCCCTGCTCGATATGTAGCTCGAAAAACGCCTTCATCTTGCGCGCTCCCACGGGCTCGTCGCCCTGCCAGCCGATGCGCTTCAGCTCGTCGCCGAAGGTCTTGCCGTCCTTGTCGGTGCGCGACTTGGCCCATTCCTCTTCGTGCAGACCGGCAAAGACGCCCGAAGACAACATGGCAGGGGCAAAGCGCGTGCCCTCCTCGTTGGTCCAGTTGGTGACGACGATGGGGTGGCGGGTCTTGATGTCCAGATCGTTCAGGGTGCGCACCAGTTCCAAACCGGCAAGCACGCCGAGCACGCCATCATATTTGCCGCCCGTCGGCTGCGTGTCGAGGTGCGAGCCGACATAGACGGGAAGGGCGTCCGGATCGGTGCCCTCGCGCCGGGCGAACATATTGCCCATCGTGTCGAGGCCCATGGTCAGCCCCGCATCCTCGCACCATTTTTGAAAGAGCGCGCGGCCTTCCGCATCTGCATCGGTCAGCGTCTGGCGGTTGTTGCCGCCCGCGATGCCGGGGCCGATCTTGGCCATCTCCATCAGGCTGTCCCAAAGACGCTGGCCGTCGATCTTGAGGTTCTGTCCGGGCGCTGTGGTGGGGGCTGTGGTGGAGGCTGCCATGGGGTGTCCTTTGTTACGCGGAGAATCCGGGCGGGTCCGGGTCATCTTTTTACCGTTTGGTCAACTAAACGATTGCGGAGTGGGCCCGACCTGTCAAGAATTGTGTTGGGGAGCGTGTGCGCAGTCGATACGCTGCCCAAAGATTGGGCGATGTTGGCGAAATAGGAAAGGGGCGATATGAGCGATCCGGCAAAATCGCGCGATCCGGCCCAACGGTCTGCCGCCAAACCGGCGAGCGCCCCGCAGCCCAGCCGCATCCAGATGCGCAACCGCGCGCGCATCCTCGAGGCGGCGCTGGATGTGTTTTCCCAGCATGGGTATCGCGGCGCGACGCTGGACCAGATTGCCGAGAGCGCGGGGCTGAGCAAGCCGAACATCCTCTATTATTTCGCGGGCAAGGAGGAAATCCACGTCACGCTCTTGCATCAATTGATGGACAGCTGGCTGGAGCCGCTGCGCCAACTGGACCCCGATGGTGTGCCCCTGGACGAGCTTTTGACCTATGTGCGCCGCAAGCTGGAGATGAGCCAGGCATTCCCGCGCGAGAGCCGCCTTTTCGCCAATGAAATCCTTCAGGGCGCGCCGCGCATTACGCCGCTGCTGGAGGAGGAACTGAAGCCGCTCTTTGACAGTGCGGCGGCACTGATCGACAGGTGGAGCCGCGCGGGCGCCATCGCGGATGTGGACGCGCGGCATCTGATCTTTTCGATCTGGGCGACGACGCAGCATTACGCAGATTTCGAGGCGCAGATCGGCGTGCTGATGGGCGCAGCTGATACCGGGGTCGAGGCGCGCCGCGGCGCGGGCGCGTATCTGGCCGAGATGTATCGAAAGGTGCTGACGCCCGGCAGAGGTTAAGAGGCGGTTAAGCATTGGCTTCAAATCTGCTGGCGGGGCGGGGCGCGCGGGCGTATTTTCCCTTCGGGTGGCGGGCTCTGGGTGAGGGCCAAATGGCGGGATTTTACTACCACGATTTCGGCGCTGGGCGCGCCGGTCAGGACGAGTCTATCGAGGCGCGCCTGCGCACCGATCAATTGCGCCGTGCGCTGCACGAGGCATCGGGGCTGCGCTCGGCGCCGCCCGGCACGGTGCCGCGTGCGGTGCGGGCGGTGAACGGTGAGTTGCTGGACGAAGACGACCCGGGCGGCGACAGTGCGCGCGTTATAGATGCAGAAGGGTACGGCGGCGGCGCCAGCGAGACCGCGTCTCGCAAGGGATTGCGCACAGGCAAGCGGCGCCCGCGCTGACGCGGGGCCGCCCGGAATGGCCGCCCGCCGACTATTCGGCGGCGCAGGCACCCGGATTGTTCGGATGCGTCGTCCAGTTGGCATATTCCGCCTCGACGACCTTGCCGGTGCGCGGATCCACCGCGCCGGACGCCATCGCCTCCATCGTGATGCAGCCCTCCACCGGGCAGACATTGACGCAGAGGTTGCAAGCAACGCATTCGGCGTCGATCACCTCGAACACGCGGTCCGGCGACATGGAAATCGCCTGATGCGAGGTATCCTCGCAGGCCGCGTAGCAGCGCCCGCATTTGATGCAGTCGTCCTGACTGATGACGGCCTTGGCGACGTAATTGAGGTTCAGGTCCTGCCAGTTGACCGTGTTGGGCACCGCGCGTCCGACGATCTGCGACGTTTGGGTCATGCCCTTTTCGTCCATCCATTGGCTGAGCCCCGAGATCATCTCTTCGACGATCTTGAAGCCATAGGTCATCGCCGCCGTGCAGACCTGCACATTGCCTGCGCCCATCGCCATGAATTCGGCTGCGTCGCGCCACGTGGTGATGCCGCCGATGCCGCTGATCGGCAGGCCGCGGGTTGCCGGATCGCGGGCGATCTCAGCCACCATGTTCAGCGCAATGGGCTTGACCGCAGGGCCGCAATAGCCGCCATGCGCGCCCTTGCCGTCGATGGTGGGCTGGGGGGCAAAAAGGTCCAGATCGACCGAGGTGATCGAGTTGATCGTATTGATGAGGCTGACCGCATCCGCGCCGCCCTCCATCGCAGCCTGCGCGGGTTTGCGCACGTCGGTGATGTTCGGCGTGAGTTTCACGATCACGGGCAGATCGCTGTGCTTCTTGCACCAATGCGCAACTTGTCCCACGTATTCGGGCACCTGGCCCACGGCGCTGCCCATGCCGCGCTCGCTCATCCCGTGGGGGCAGCCGAAATTCAACTCGACCCCGTCACAGCCGGTATCCTCGACGCGGCGCAGGATCTCGCGCCACGCATCCTCGTTGACCGGCACCATCAGCGAAGCGATCAGTGCCCGGTCGGGGTAGTCGCGCTTGACGCGGCGCATTTCCTCCAGGTTCACTTCCAGGGGCCTGTCCGTGATCAGCTCGATATTGTTGAGGCCCAGAAGGCGGCGATCGGCGCCATAGATTGCGCCGTAACGCGGCCCGTTGACGTTGACGACGGGCGGTCCGGCCTCGCCCAGCGTCTTCCATACCACGCCGCCCCAGCCCGCATCGAAGGCGCGGCGCACGTTGTATTCCTTGTCGGTGGGCGGCGCCGAGGCCAGCCAGAAGGGGTTGGGGGATTTGATCCCGATGAAGTCACTCGTGAGGTCGGCCATGGCTCAGCCCTCCGCCATCAGTGTTGCATGGATGTCCATCGCGGCGTCGCGGCCCTCGGCCACAGCCGTCACGGTCAGATCGTCGCCGCCCGCCGCACAATCGCCCCCGGCCCAGACCCCGTCCAGCGAGGTGCGGCCAGCGCCGGTGACGGCGATCTTGCGCCCATCGAGATCGGGAAGCGCCGCGCCGTTCAGCGTCTGGCCGATGGCGCGAAACACCTGATCGGCAGCAAGGCGAAAAGTCTCGCCCGTCGGTTTCAGATCGTCGCCGGTATAGTCGAACTCGATCTCGCGCACGGCGCCGTTGCCGATGATCGCGCGAGGGGCGGCGCCGGTGATGATGCGCACGCCCTTCGATGCGGCCAGATCCTGCTCGAACTGGCTGGCGTTCATCCGGTTGCGGCCCCGGCGATACACCAGCGTGACGTTGAGCGCGCCCAGAAGCTTGGCCTGCACAGCAGCGTCCACGGCGGTCATGCCGCCGCCGATCACCACCACATCGCGCCCGATGGGGAGGGCGGCGACATCGCTGGCTTGCCGCAGGTCGGCGATGAAATCGACAGCATCCCGCAGCCCGTCCTTATCCTCGCCCTCGAGGTTCAGCGCATTGACGCCGCCCAGACCGATCCCGAGGAAAACTGCATCATGACCTGATTTCAGCTGGTCCAGCGTCATTGCGGGCCCGAGCGCCTTGCCCGTCTCGATCGTGATGCCGCCAATCTTGAGCAGCCAGTCCACCTCGCGCGCGGCAAAATCCTGCGGTGTCTTGTAGCTGGCGATGCCGTATTCGTTCAGCCCGCCGGGCTTGGGGCGCGCATCATAAACCGTCACATCATGGCCCAGCATCGCGAGGCGGTGCGCGCAGGCTAGCCCCGCAGGCCCCGCGCCGACGACCGCGACGCGCTTGCCTGTCCGGGGCGCGCGCACGAAAGGATGCACGTCTGCGTCCATCAGTGTGTCGGTCGCATAGCGCTGCAACTGGCCGATCAGCACCGGCTTGCCCTCGGCCACCTCGCGCACGCAGACCTCCTCGCAGAGCGTCTCGGTCGGGCAGACGCGGGCGCACATTCCGCCCATGATGTTCTGGCTGAGGATCGTGCGGGCCGCCGCCTCGGGCGTGCCGGTGGCGATCTGCCGGATGAAAAGCGGGATGTCGATATCCGTGGGGCAGGCCGTGATGCAGGGCGCATCATGGCAAAAATAGCAGCGATCGGCGGCGACAAGCGCCTCGTGCCGGTCAAGCCTGGGGTGGAGATCGTCGAAATTCTCGGCGTATTCCTCAGGCGGCAGGCGCCCCGCGACGATGCCGGGGGTGAGTGCGCTGGGGGATGGTGCGCTGTCAGACATGGCGTCCTCCTTGTGAAAGGGGTGGCTGGGGCCGAGTAGATCACGAATTGAATTTTTATCAACTGGTAAAATTTGATCGGCCGACATTTTCTTGCGCCTTCATTGCAGATGTTGAAATTTGAGGCGTCCTAGGAATGGTAATCGGGTGTTAACCATTCGTGCGGCAGGGTGGCGCCATGAGATGTGTCCTTCTCCTTTTCGTCGCCGCGCTCGGTCTGGTGGCTTGCGACACGCCGAGCCCCGGTTTTCGCGGGGTCGAAGCGATGCGCATCACCATGCGCGGCGACGTATTCGACGTGCGTGTGGATGGCGTGCGCGCCGAGGCCATGCGCCTCAATGCACGCTGGGCGCCCAATCTGGACAGCGTTGCGCCCAATAGTGTCGCCGCGATCGAGCAGGTCTCGGGATGCCGCGTGCGCAAACTCTATGGGGATGCGGCGCTGATGACCGCGCGCCTCGATTGCGGTCAGAAGCTGGAGCCGTTGCCGCGCGGTTTTACCTATGAATGTGACGTCTACAAGATTTTCGACGGGCTGGCGGAGTTGGAGTGCAGGCCGAAGCCGGTGTGATCGGTGCCGCTTGCTCTTGGCGCGTATTTGGGGCAAGAGCACGCGCTAGGGGCACCTACGCCCACCGAGGATGATTGCCATGAACTACAAGGCACAAGGCGCCCCCAAACAGGGTCGCAACGCACCCCGCCACGCAGAGCATAACGCGCCCGGATCGGACAAGGACCCGTTCGGCAAGCGCGGCGCCAAGCGCCCCGGCAAGGCCGAGCTGCTGGAGCGGATGAAATCCGCGCAGGCCAAGGCCGCCAGCGGCGGCGCGCAGGCCAAGGACGAACAATCGACGGACGAAAGCTAAAGCGTCTTTTCCATGTAGACGCTTGTCTGGTTGGGCCGGTAATCGCCAAAGCGGGCGCAGCGGACAAAGCCGTTTCGCTCGTATAGGCGCACGGCGCCATCCAGAATATCGGCCGTCTCGAGCCGCAGAAGGCCCACGCCGGTCTCGCGCGCGTGGTCCTCAAGCGCGCGCAGGATCGCCGCCGCAACACCGCGCCCGCGCGCCTCGGTAGCGGTGAACATCGACTTCACCTCGCCATAGCCATCCTTGCGCACCAGCGCGCCGGTGCCCAGCACCGTCTGGCCCTCGCGCGCGGTTATGAAATGGACGCCGGGCGCGCAGAGCGCCTCGAAGCCGAGAAAATAGTTCTCTTCAGGCTCGAACAATTCCAGCATCATCGCATGGCTCTGCTCTAGCAGGGCGCGCGGAGCGGGGTCCAAGGGGTGGGCTGGCTCGATCATCAACATGCCCGCGGGTGTGGACGCGCAGCGCGCCCGCTGTCAAGACAGATGGCACGACATTTCGCTTCCGCAGGGTCAATATCTTGTGGATAACGCGCCAGGGTGAGGCATATGCGGGGGTAAGGGCGTTGACAGAGGGCCGCAGCGCCCCGCACATTGGCAGCCAGAACTTGAATCACCTCCCCTTGCGTCGGAGCGACCCCGCCCAGTGCGTTTTTCCAAGCTCAGACTGAACGGCTTCAAGAGCTTTGTCGATCCGACCGACCTGATCATCGGCAGCGGGCGCACCGGCGTGGTCGGCCCCAATGGCTGCGGCAAGTCGAACCTTCTGGAGGCACTTCGCTGGGTCATGGGCGAGAATCGCCCGACCGCGATGCGCGGCGGCGGGATGGAGGACGTGATCTTTGCCGGGGCCTCGTCGCGTGGGGCGCGCAACTTTGCCGAGGTGACGATCCACCTCGACAATGCCGACCGGCTGGCCCCCGCGGGCTTCAACGACAGCGATCATATCGAGATCATCCGCCGCATCACCCGCGATGTCGGCAGCGCTTACCGCGTCAACGGCAAGGATGTGCGCGCGCGCGATGTGCAGATGCTCTTTGCCGATGCCTCTACCGGCTCTCATTCGCCCGCGCTGGTGCGGCAGGGCCAGATTTCCGAGCTGATCAACGCCAAGCCCAAGTCGCGGCGCCGCATCCTCGAAGAGGCGGCGGGCATTTCCGGCCTCTATCAGCGCCGGCATGAGGCCGAGCTCAAGCTGAAGGGCGCCGAGGCGAACCTGAGCCGCGTCGATGATACCGTCGACCAGTTGGCCAGCCAGCTGGCCACTCTGGCGCGGCAGGCGCGTCAGGCGGCGCGCTATCGCGCCATCGGGGACGAGTTGCGCGCCGCCGAGGGCTTGCTGCTCTACCGGCGGTGGCGCGAGGCTGACGAGGCGCTGAACGCGGCCCGTGCCGAGTTGCGCGAGCGCAGCGCCGCGACCGCCCGCGCCGAGACAGCCGCGCGTGAGGCGGCCAGCGCGCGCGCCGCCGCCGATGATGCGCTGCCCAAGCTGCGCGAGGAGGAGGCCATCGCCGCCGCCGTTCTACAGCGCCTTGGCGTCCAGCAGGGCAGCCTCGCGGATCAGGAAACGGCCGCCCGCACCCGCATCGAGACGCTGGAGGGGCGCATTGCGCAGCTTGTGCGCGATATCGAGCGCGAGGCAGGGCTGAATTCGGACGCAGGCGAGACGATCCGTCGGCTGGAGTGGGAGCAGGCCGAGCTGCTGAAGGCCGGCGAAGGCCATGACGCGCGCGTCGAGGCCGCAGCCGAGGCTGCGCGCGAGGCCAGCCAGACATTGCAGGCGCGCGAGGCGGATCTGGGGACCTTGACCGAGGATGTGGCGCGGCTTGCGGCGCGGCACCAGTCGGCGCAGCGCCTTCTGGCTGACAGTCGCAAGACGCTGGAGCGCAGCGAGGCCGAGGAGGTGCGCGCGCGCACCGCCGTCGAGGACAGCCGCGCGGCGCTGGAAAAGGCGGGCGCAGATTTCGAGGCCGCAAAGCAGGCCGAGGCGGATGCGCTGGCCGCCGCCGAGGCCGCAGAGGCCGCGCTGACCGCCGCTGACGCCGCGCGCAATGACACGCAAACGCGCGAGGCGGCCGCCCGCGCCGAGCGCAGCGAGGCCGAGGGCGAGCTGAGCGCCATCAGCGCCGAGGTTTCGGCGCTTGCCCGTCTGCTGGAGCGGGACACGGCAGAGGGCGGCCAGATCCTCGACCGGCTGCAGGTGCAGCAGGGGTATGAAAAGGCGCTGGGCGCGGCGCTTGCCGATGATCTGCGCGCGCCTCAGGTTGGCCCCGACGGCCCCTCGGGCTGGGCCGAGCTTCCGGCATATGATGTGCCGCAGACCTTGCCGGACGGGGTGCAAGCCCTGACGCAGAATGTGTCCGTGCCCGATGTGCTCAGCCGACGGATGGGCCAGATCGGCCTCGTTGATGCCGATGATGGCCTGCGCCTGCAACCGCTGCTGAAGCCTGGCCAGCGACTGGTCAGCATCGAGGGCGATCTGTGGCGCTGGGACGGCTACCGCGCATGGGCCGAAGACGCACCCTCTGCCGCTGCGCTGCGGCTGGAGCAGCTCAACCGCCTTGAATCGTTGAAACAACAGTTGGCCCATGCGACCGCTCGGGCCGAGGGCGCGCGCTCGGCGCATGAAACGCTGGGCCGCCAATTGGCCGAGCGGACAGAGGCGGACAAGGACGCGCGGGCTGCAAGGCGTGCCGCCGATGCGGCCGTCAACGATGCCTCCCGTGCGCTCAGCCGCGCCGAGGCGGATCGCAACCTCGCGGCCTCGCGCCTTGAATCGCTCGGGCTTGCCGTGACGCGCCATGGAGACGAGGCGATGGCCGCCCGCGCACAGTTGGCCGAGGCTGAAAAATCCCTTGCCGATCTGGGCGATCTGGAGGCCGAGCGCGCCCGCGCCGAGGATATCAAGATGACGGTCGAGGCCGCGCGCATCACCATGATGACGCGCCGCTCGGCCCATGATGAATTGCGCCGCGAGGGCGATGCGCGCGTGCGCCGCCGCCAAGAGGTGACCAAGGAGATAAGTGGCTGGCGTCACCGGCTGGAGACGGCGGAAAAACGCAGCGCCGAGTTGAGCGAGCGCAAGACGGCCTCGGAAACCGAACTGGCCGAGGCCGCATCCCTGCCCGAAACGCTGGCCGCAGAGCGTGCGGCGCTTGCGGGTAAAATCGCCGAGGCCGAGGCGCGGCAGGCCGCTTCGCGCGATACGCTCAGCACGGGCGAGGGCGCGCTGCGCAGCGCCACCGAAGCCGAGCGCGCCGCCGAGCGCGCCGCCGGCGAGGCCCGCGAGGCCCGCGCGCGCAGCGAGGCGCGCACCGATGCGGCCGCCGAGGCGCGCCGCGCCGCCCATCAGCGGATCGCCGACGAACTGGAGACAACGCCCGAGGCGCTGCTGCAATCGCTTGAGACGGACGTGGAAAAAATGCCCACGTCCGAGGCGATCGAGGCTGAGGTCAACCGCCTCAAGCGTCAGCGCGACGCGCTGGGCGCAGTCAACTTGCGCGCCGAGGAGGATGCGAAGGAGATTGAGGAAGAGCATGGCACGTTGGTCACCGAAAAGACCGACCTCGAGGAGGCGATCAAGGCCCTGCGCAGCGGTATCGCCAGCCTCAACCGCGAGGGGCGCGAGCGGCTTCTGACAGCCTTTGAGCAGGTGAATTCCAACTTCGCGATGCTCTTCAAACATCTCTTTGGCGGCGGCGAGGCGAATCTCGTGCTGGTCGAAAGCGACGATCCGCTTGAGGCGGGGCTAGAGATCATGTGCCAGCCGCCGGGCAAGAAGCTGAGCGTTCTCAGCCTCTTGTCGGGCGGAGAGCAGACGCTGACCGCGCTAGCGCTGATCTTTGGCGTGTTCCTCGCCAATCCGGCGCCCATCTGTGTGCTGGATGAGGTGGATGCGCCGCTGGATGACGCGAACGTCGCGCGGTTTTGCGACCTGCTGGACGAAATGTGCCGCCGGACCGAGACGCGCTTTCTCATCATCACGCATAATGCGGTCACGATGAGCCGGATGGATCGCCTTTTTGGCGTCACAATGGCAGAGCAGGGCGTCTCGCAACTGGTTTCTGTCGATCTGAAAAAGGCCGAGGCGATGGTCGCCTGATCTAAAGGCGATTCAGCAGGTCTTGAGTGGGCCAAGCGTCGGCAGGCAGGCCCAGCTTTTCCTGCACATCCTGCACCGCCGCGCGCGTTCCAGCACCCAGAATCCCGTCGATCTCGCCCACGTCATAGCCTTGCGCCGCCAGCTTTTGCTGCAACTGCTTCATTTGCCCGCCTGACAGCCCCGGATCGGGGTTGCCCTGCGACATGACCGGCGCGCCTTCCAGCCGGGTGGCGAAATATGCGGCTGTGAGAACATAAGTAAAGCTTTGATTCCATTCGAAAAGAACGCGAAAGTTGGGGTAGGCGATAAAGGCCGGGCCGCGGCGCCCCTCGGGCAGGAGGATGTTGGCATCAAGTGTGGGGGCGAGGTCTTCTTCGCGGGCGGTGATGCCCATCTCGGCCCATTCGGCGCCTGTTTTCGTGGTGCGCAGCCCGCTTTGCGACCAATCGAAGTCGGCGGGCACGGCAACCTCTTGCAACCACGGCTCGCCCGCGCGCCAGCCGAGATGACGCAGCATCTGGCCCCCGGACATGAGCGCATCGGGCGCTGATGTCGTGAGCGATACGCGCCCGTCACCATCGCCGTCCGTGCCACTGTCGATAATGTCCTGCGGCAGCATCTGCACCATCCCGATTTCCCCTGCCCAGGCACCGGTGGTGCTCTGAGGATCGAAATCGCCCCGCTCGAAGAGCGTCAGCGCGGCGAATATCTGTGGACGGAATATCTCGGGTCTGCGGCAGTCATGTGCGAGGGTGACGAGGGCATTCAGCGTGTTGAAATCACCCTGATAGCCGCCAAAGTCCGTCTCGAACGCCCAAAAGGCCAGCAATATGCCGCGACTGACGCCATATTCCGCCTCGATGCGATCGAAAAGGCTGTCCAGGGCTTCTCCCTTTGCGATCCCGGTGTCGAGCCGATTGGTCGAGATCAGGCGCTGTGCAAACTCGGTAAACGGCTTTTGAAAGACGCCTTGGGCGCGGTCGGCCTTCAAGACAGCCGGGTCCTGCCGCACCTCAGCAAAAAACTTCTGCGCCGCATCCGCGTCATGGCCACGATCAACCGCCTCCTGCCGTAGGTCGGCGACAAAACCGCTGAAATTGCCGCCGCAGGAGGGGTCGGCGAAGGCGGGCGTGGCGCAAAGGGCGAGTGCAGTCAGGGTCGGCAGAAAACGCATCAAAAACCTCGTGAATGGCAGGATCGACACGCAGTCTAGACGCATTTCATGGGGGTTTGACACCGGCAAGTTAACAATTGGCCCTCAAGATGAGCGGATCAGATGAGGAGGGCTGCCACGAATGCGCCGGCCAGAACTGCGCCCCACGCGCGCCAGAGCACCCGCACCGCCGCGTCGATCTGAACCGGGCCGGGGGTGCGCATGCCCTCGGGGTTGACCAGGGGATACTGCTGCATCTGGCCGCCATAGGCGCGCGGGCCAGACAGCGCGACACCTATGCTGCGCGCCATCGCCGCTTCGGGCCAGCCACCGTTTGGCGAGCGGTGTTGATGCGCCTCACGGGCGATGTCGCGCCACTGCGGGCGCGGCTTGGCGAGGATGGCAATCAATGCCGCGCTCAGCCGGGCAGGCCCGATGTTGAGCAGATCGTCAAGACGCGCGGCAGCCCAGCCAAATGCCTCATGGCGGGGCGTGCGGTGGCCAATCATGCTGTCTGCGGTATTGACCGCCTTGTAGAGCATCAGACCGGGCAGCCCGCCGATGACCAGCCAGAAGATCGGCGCGATGACACCGTCGCTGAAGTTTTCGGCGGCTGATTCGATGGCAGCGCGGGCGACATCCGCCGGCTCCATCGCGCTGATATCACGCCCGACGATCATGGCGACGGATGCACGGCCTGCCTCGGTCGACTGGCGCAATGCGGTGGCCACGGCAGCGACATGATCGACCAGCGAGCGCTGGGCGATCAGGACGGCAGCGGCAAGGGCGGTGAAAAGCCCGCCCAGTTGCGCGATGAGCGTGCCCGCGATCCATGCGCCAAGGCAGAGCGCCGCCAGCGCAGCAATGCCTTTGGCGCGCCGCATCCCGCCATGGTTCAGGTGCCGGTCCAGCGCGTCTATCGCGCGCCCCATCAGCACCGCCGGGTGCGGCAGGCGTGACCAGATCCACCTCGGCTCGCCCATGGCCGCGTCCAGCAGCATGGCCAGCAGCAGGATTGCGGCGATGTTCATGGGGGTCTCCCTTGACCGGGGGCAAAGCAATCGCCGCGTTCAAGCGGATCCGGGGGCGGGGCGCAAGAGGGACGTCGCAGGCGTGCGGCCAATTTTTGCAAACGGGTGACGGCTTGCAAATTGGTGACTCCGAGATGTTTCGTAAAATCTTAACTTGATTGAAACAGATAACGGCTCATCCTGTTCGCAAGGAACAACCCGGAAGGAGACTCAGATGGAAACGGCGTTGCCGCGTGATGTGCAGGACGGGCTCGATGCCGCGCGCCGGAAGGCGGAGCTGAAAAGCAACCGCCTCAGGGTTGAGGTGGGCGATCTGTCCTATAGGGTTCTGCGCGCGTGGCCGGGCGGCTTTGCCGTGGACGCGCGCGACGGCGCGCATCTGCGCGGTCTGGTCGATCTTTTTGATGGCGGGCGCCACCTGTCGCGCGGCCTGATCGTTGCCGCCGCTGAAGAGGGCGGCGAGCGTATTTTCGAATTCAAGCGCATGACCGAGGCGACGGGCAGTCAACCGGCTGATTTCGTGCGCGCCGAGGATGCGCCTGCGGGGTTGCTGGAGGCACCCTGAGCGGGCAGCGGGGGTAGCTTAAAGGCAGTGTGGCGCTTCACTGAAGGTCCGAGAACGCATCCTCCAGCCGCTTGACCGCCTCGCGGACGCGGCTGCGGGGCGTCGCCAGATTGAAGCGTAGATGATCCGCGCCGCCCGTGCCGAAGCTGGGCCCATGATTTGCCGCAATGCGCGCCGTTCCCTGAACGCGGGCGATGACATCCTCGGCCGGCATGCCGGTGCCCGAAAAATCGACCCACGCCAGATACGTCGCCTCTAGCGGCATCGAGCGTGCGCCCGGAATGGCGTTGACCCCTTCGTCGAAAAGCTTGCGATTGCCATCGAGGTAGGCGCAAAGTCCATCCACCCATGCAGCGCCCTCCGGGGAATAGGCCGCTTCGGTCATGAAGAGGCCGAAGGAATTGGCCGATATGCCCATCGCCGCCATCCACGCGGCGAACCGAGCGCGCAGCGCGGTATCGTGGATGATGACGTTGCCCGTATGCGAGCCTGCGATATTGAACGTCTTGGTCGTCGCGGTCATCATGACCAGCCGGTCCTCGACCCCCTCGATCTGCGACATCGGCATATGGCGGTGGCCGGGCATCACAAGATCATGATGGATCTCGTCCGACACAAGGATCAGATCGTGGCGCCGGGCGAACTCGGCGACCTCGACAAGTTCCGCCTCGGTCCAGACGCGCCCGCCGGGGTTGTGCGGCGAGCAGAGCACCAGCATCTTCTCGTGGCCGGTCATCTGTGCATCATAACGCTCGAAATCCATCACATAGGCGCCGTCCTGCAAGACCAGCGGGCATTCGACCACCTCGCGCCCGGCCGCTTTGATGACGCGGGCAAACGCATGATAGACGGGTGTGAAGAGGACCACGCCATCCCCCGGCGCCGTGAAGGCATCGACGCACATCGCCGTCCCGTTGACGAGACCGTGGGTGGTAAAGATCGCTTCCTTGTCCACGCTCCAGCCGTGGCGTTCCTTCATCCACCACTGGATGGCGGCTCGGTAGGCGCCCTCGTCGCCGAAATAGCCATAGACGCCGTGATCGTGCATCGTCGACACAGCGGCGGACACACAGGCGGGCGGGCGGAAATCCATGTCTGCCACCCACATCGGAATGCCGTCCTTGGGGCTCACACCATAGATCGGCTCCATCATGTCCCATTTGCTGGAATGGGTGCCGACGCGGTCGATGATTTCGTCGAAATTCATGGCAGGTCTTCCTTTGGGGGCAGTTCCGGATTGGCGGGCAAGCTAACCGTTGATGCGGCGGGTGCAAGGGCCGTTGCACTGCGGCGGGCCATGGCCTACATGCAGCCCCATGAAAATGCCGATCCTGATCCATCCCGATCCCCGCCTCAAGAAGGTGTGCGCGCCCGTTGACGATGTCAGCGGCGATCTGCGCGCGCTGGCCGAGGATATGCTTGAAACGATGTACCACGCGCCGGGTATCGGCCTTGCCGCGCCGCAGGTTGGCGTGCTCAGCCGTCTCATCGTGATGGATTGCGTCAAGGACGAAGGCGCGCCCGCCGAGCCGATGGTGATGTTCAACCCCGAGGTCACGGCAAGTTCGGAGAGCCTGAACGTCTATGAGGAGGGCTGCCTGTCGATCCCCGACCAGTTCGCCGAGGTGACGCGACCTGCCGAGGTCGAGGTGCGCTGGATCGATATCGACGGCAAGGAGCAGCGCGCCGGTATGGACGGTCTTTGGGCCACATGCGTGCAGCATGAGATCGACCACTTGAATGGCAAGCTTTTCATCGACCATATCGGCCCCATGAAGCGGCAGTTGATCACGCGCCGGATGCAAAAGCTCAAGCGCGAACTGGCGCGGGAGTAGACCATGACCGCGCGCCGTTGCATCCCCTGGCCCGACAAGCGGCTGCGCACGGCGGCCGCACCGGTGGGCGAGATCACCGATGAGATCCGCGCGCATTGGGATGACATGATCGACACGATGGAGGCGATGCCGGGTGTTGGTCTCGCCGCGCCGCAGATAGGTGTGATGCTGCGCCTTGCGGTTGTCGACGCGAGCGAAGCACGCGGGCAGGCGATCCGCATGGCCAACCCCGAGGTGCTGCACGCCAGTGCCCAGATGCGCCCGCATGAGGAGGCAAGCCCAAATCTGCCCGGCCTTTCGGCGCTGGTGGCGCGGCCCCGCGCTGTGACGGTGCGCTTTATGAATGAGGCGGGCGAGATGGAGGAGCGCGACTTTGTCCACCTCTGGGCCACGTCCGTGCAACACCAGATCGACCATCTGAACGGGCGGATGTATTTTGATCGCCTAACCAAGCTGCGCCGCGACATGTTTTTGCGCAAGGCACGTAAGGTGATAGGTTAGCTATGCGTGTTATCTTCATGGGAACGCCTGACTTTTCGGTTCCAGTGCTCGAGGCGCTGGTGGGGGCTGGGCATGATGTCGCCGCCGTCTACTGCCAGCCGCCACGCCCCGCGGGGCGTGGCAAGAAGGATCGGCCCACGCCGGTCCATGCACGGGCTGCCCAGATGGGGCTGGAGGTGCGCCACCCTCAGTCGCTGAAGGATGCCGGGGCGCAGGCGGAATTTGCCGCGCTGGGCGCGGATGTGGCGGTGGTCGTGGCCTATGGCCTGATCCTGCCACAAGCGGTGCTGGACGCGCCTCGGCGCGGCTGCCTCAATATCCACGCCTCACTTCTGCCGCGCTGGCGCGGGGCCGCGCCGATCCACCGCGCCATCATGTCCGGCGATGCCGAGACAGGCATCTGCATCATGCAGATGGAGGCGGGGCTGGACACCGGGCCGGTGTTGCTGCGCGAGGCGACCGCCATCGGAGCGCAGGAGACCACCGGCGCACTGCATGACCGGCTGAGCGCGATGGGCGCGCGGCTGATCGTGGAGGCGCTGGAGCGGCTGGACACGCTGGAGGCAACGGTGCAGCCGGAGGAGGGTGTCACTTATGCCGCCAAGATCGACAAGGCCGAGGCGCGCGTCGATTGGAGCCGGGATGCGACTCAGGTCGACCGCCAGATCCGCGGCCTCTCTCCCTTTCCGGGGGCGTGGTGCGAGATCGAGGGAAGCCGGGTAAAGCTGCTGGCCTCTGAGACGGCGACGGGCGCGGGTGCGCCCGGCGAAGTGCTGCAAAGCCCTCCGGGCACTTTGGAGGTGGCATGCGGGCAAGGCGCGGTGCGCCTTTTGCGCTTGCAGCGGGCCGGGCGCGCGGCGCAGGATAGCCAGGATTTCCTGCGTGGCATGGCGCTGCCGCCGGGCACACGGCTGTAGGCGGGGCCTTATGTTTCCAACCATCATGGGCACGGTCGTGATTGCCGGGATCGTCGGCTATCTGTCGGAGAAGTCGGGATTTACCCGCAACGGGATCTTGCCCTCGATCATCATCTGCATTGGCGGCGCGTTTCTGGCCTATTTCCTGCGGCTGATGTTCGGCATCGGCTTTGGCTCGCCCGGACTGAACGCCATTGCCTCGTCGGTCGGTGCGCTGATCATCGTGCCCTTTCACTGGCGCGGTCGGCGCTGATCGGGTGGTGCGCCTGTTCCCTCGGCAGGATTTGGGTGTTTTTATCAAGAAAAAGCAGATGCCGTGGCCATCCTGAGGCCCCTCATTGGCGGGGCGGGCGCGCCTTGTAGACCGGCAAGGACCACCCGAACGCCAAGGAGCCTGCACGCAAGGCCCATGTCACCGCGCCGCAGCCGCCAAGGACGATGACCGGATCGGCCGTGACCTCGCTCAAGAGCACAGCGGCCAGCGCGCCCGAAAAGGCGGCACTGACATAAAGCTCGCCCTGTTTGAGCACCAGTGGCACCTCGCCGATGACAACGTCGCGCATCAGCCCGCCCATGCATCCCGTCACCATGCCCATGAGCACGATGATCGGTGCCGGCTGCGCCATCAGCATCGCCACCGAGACACCCGCCGGGACGGCGACGGCAAGGGCAAAGGCGTCGAGCCAGAGAAGCCAGCGATAGCGGCTTTCGACCAGATGCGCGGTAAAGAAGATAAGCGCGGCGGCCGTGGCTGCGATGAGGATATAAATCGGATCGCCCATCCAGAAGATCGGATTGCGGTCCAGCATCACGTCGCGCAGCGTGCCGCCGCCCACCGCCGTTAGGCAGGCGATGAAGGCAAAACCGACAATATCGAGTTGCGCGCGGCTGGCCACTAGCGCGCCCGTGAGGGCGAAAATCAGGACCGAAGCGTAGTCGAGAAGCACGGGTGCGGTCATCGGGGCGCGCTCACTTGGCCGGAGATTTCTTGAAGGGGGCCATCCCTTCGCGCGCCAACTCATCGGCGCGCTCGTTCTCGGGGTGGCCTGCGTGCCCCTTGACCCATGCCCATGTCACGTCGTGGCGGGCTTGGGCCGCATCGAGGCGCTGCCACAACTCGACGTTCTTGACCGGTTTCTTGGCCGAGGTTTTCCAGCCGTTCCGCTTCCATCCGTGGATCCAGCCGGTGACGCCATTCTTGACGTATTGGCTATCGGTGACGATGGTCAGTTTTGAGGGCTTTGCCAGCGTTTCCAGCGCGTTGATGGCGGCCAACAGCTCCATCCGGTTGTTGGTGGTGTTGGCCTCGCCGCCCTTGAGGCAGCGCTCCTTGACGATCCGGTCGCCGTCCATCGCGCGCAACAGCGCCCCCCAGCCGCCGGGGCCGGGATTGCCAGAGCAGGCCCCATCGGTATAGGCAAAGAGCTCAGCCATGGGCGTGGATCACCACCCAGTCGTCCATCTGGCCCGCCAGACCACGATCGCGGCCGGTCCAGCTGTCATGCGGCGCGAGGCCGGCTGCGCTCAAAAGGCCGCGCAGCTCGCCTTGGGTGTAATAGGTGTAGTGTCGGCCCAGCTTGTCGCGCGCCGCGCCCGTCCCTGTCTTGACGCCGATGTGGAATAGGCCCCCCGGTTTCAGCGCGGTTTTCAGCGCGGCAAGGTGGCCCGGCATATCGGCGCGCGGCGCGTGCAGCAGGCTGAAATTGGCCCAGATCCCGTCGTAAAGATCGGTGCCGGCTATATCGTGAAATGTGCCTTGCCGGGCAGCGACGCCGGGGTGCACGGCGGCCATCGCAACCATCTCGGGCACGGCATCCAGCGCATCGACCTTGAGGCCATGATCGGCCATCTGGCCTGCCGCGCGGCCCGGGCCGCAGCCCAGATCGAGCACGCGCGCGCCCTTGGGCAGGGCGGCGATGAAAATGGCCAGATGCTTGTCGCCCTTGAGGCTGTCGGTCATGGCGGCGTAGTTTTGCGCCTGCGTGCCGTAGGCGGCAAGGGTTTCTGGATCGGAGGTCATGCAAAGACACCGATGGCAAGGCAGGCGACGACGATGACCGTCAGAAGGACGCGCAGATGCATCCACCATGGCGGGGCCACGCCGTAGCGCCAGAACAACCAATCGAGCGCGAGAAGGCCCAGAAAACCCGCGATCAGGGAAATGCCCGCGCTGGACGGCCCGCCCCCGGTGGTGAAAAACGCCCAGAGCGCGGGAATGACCGACAGCCCATAGCCCGTGGTGGCCTGCGCGCCCTCCAGCTTGGTCGCGAATCCCCAAAGGACGCCGGACATGAACGACAGAATGATCGCACCGTAAAAGAGCATGACATAAGGCCCGGCAAAGCGCGGGCCGATGCTGCGCACCGTCCATTCGGCAAGGGCAGGTGCCATCACGGTCAAGGCGCCCCAGACGAAGGGGATGAGCCCGGCGAGGCCCAGGATGAGGGCAGAGCGGGGAATGGCGCTCATGCGGGCGCTCTCAACACGCGGGGCACCTTGAATTCGACGTTTTCCACGGCGGTTTCGACCTGGCTGATCGTGACGTCATAGCGCGCCTGCAATGCCTCGATCACTTCGTTGACGAGGATTTCGGGCGCAGATGCACCTGCGGTCACACCGATCGAGCGGATGCCCTCGAGCGAGCGCCAGTCAATGTCGGTGGCGCGCTGGACCAATTGGGCATGGGCACAGCCCGCGCGTGCGCCGACCTCGACCAGCCTGCGTGAATTGGACGAATTGGGTGCGCCGACGACCAGCATGGCGTCACATTGCGCGGCCATTGCCTTGACGGCGGCCTGCCGATTGGTGGTGGCGTAGCAGATGTCTTCCTTGTGCGGGCCCTTGATGGCCGGAAAGCGCGCATTCAGCGCGGCGACGATACCGATCGTATCATCGACGCTCAGCGTCGTTTGTGTGACATAGGCCAGCGCGGTTTCGTCGCGCACGTCCAGTGCGGCGACATCCTCTTCGGTTTCGACCAAGAGGACCGCGCCGGGGGGCAACTGGCCCATTGTGCCGATGGTTTCGGGGTGCCCCTCATGGCCGATCATGATGATCTGAAGGCCCGCCTCATGGTGGCGCTCGGCCTCGATGTGCACCTTCGACACGAGCGGGCATGTGGCATCCACATAGATCATCTGGCGCTTGTCCGCCTCGGCGGGCACCGATTTGGGCACGCCGTGGGCGGAAAAGATCACTGGGCGGTCATTCGGGCATTCGTCCAGCTCTTCGACAAAGATCGCGCCCTTGGCCCGAAGATCGTCGACGACGTATTTATTATGCACGATTTCGTGCCGGACATAGACGGGCGCTCCCCATTTCGTCAGCGCCATCTCGACGATCTTGATGGCCCGGTCGACGCCTGCGCAAAAGCCGCGCGGCGCTGCCAGATAGAGTGTGAGGGGGGGATGTGTCATGGCGCGCTCCTTAAGGGGCAGAGGTAAGGGACGAGGCGGCCTGCGTCCAGAGGGGATGGCGGATTTGCCGCGCGCGGCGGATGCTTGACGCGGCGGGATTTGGGCGCGCAAGGTCTGCGCATCGCCATGGCGCACGCAGGAGGAATGACGATGCAGTACGATCTGGCCGTGGTGGGTGGCGGTATTCTGGGCCTTGCGCACGCGTGGCAGGCGGCGCGCAGCGGCATGCGCGTGGCGGTGTTCGAGCGGGGGGCCTTCGCAGACGGCGCGTCGGTGCGTAACTTTGGCATGCTGGCCATCGCCGCGCAGCAGCCCGGCCCCGAGCTGGACAGCGCGCGCGCCGGTCTTGCGGCCTGGCAGGAGGTCGCGGCGGGCGCGGGCATCTCGCTGCGGCAGGCGGGGTGCCTTTTCGTAGCGCGCCGCCCCGAGGAGATGGACGTGCTGGCCGAGCGCGCGGCGGCGACCGGGCCGGCCGTGCAGGATTTCGCCCTGATCGGGCCGGAGGATCTGGCGCGCCATGTGCCCGGCCTCACGGATGCTGCCTTGGGCGGATTGTGGAGCCCGGAGGCATGGAAGGCGGACCAGCGCGGCGCTCCTGCGGCGATTGCCGCGTGGCTGGCGCGCGCGCATGGCGTCACCTTTCACTTCAATACCGAAGTCACCCATGCCGAAGGCGGGCGGATCGAGACGGCAGGCGGAAGCTATCGCGCCAATCATGTCGTGATCTGCGGCGGAAACGAATTTGCGCGCCTCTGCCCCGAGGCTTGGGCGGCGAGCGGTGTCTCGACGTGCCGCCTTCAGATGCTGCGCACCCTGCCGCGGCCGCAGGACTGGCGGCTGGACCCCTTCGTGATGGGCGGGCTGAGCATGACGCGCTACAGCGCCTTTGCCGATTGCGCGGCCTTGCCTGCCCTGCGCGCCCTGCAACAGCAACACATGGCAGAGGCGTCGGCGCACGGCGTGCATGTCATCATCGTGCAAGAAGACGACGGCAGCATTACCCTGGGCGATTCGCACCACTATGGGGCGGATGCTGCCCCGGATGATCCGGCGCGCGTCGATGATCTGATCTTGGGCGAGACGGATGCCTTGATGCGCCTGCCTGAACGGCGCATTGCCGCGCGCTGGGTCGGCAATTATGCGCACATGCCGGGCCGCGCGCTGCTGCGCATGCATCCCGGCGCGGGCATCACGGCTGTCACGAATACAAACGGGCAGGGAATGACGCATGGCTTTACGGTGGCGGCCGAAACCATTGCGCAGATCGCATCCTGAGGCGGCGCGGCAAGATTACAACTGCGTCTCGTATTGGTCCGAACGGTTGCTTGACGCATCGCGGGGAGGGCGGCCGATGACATCTTTCAGGTCGTCCAACTCGATGAAGTTGTCGGCCTGACGGCGCAACTCGTCCGAAATCATGGGGGGCTGGCTGCGGATCGTCGAGACGACAGAGACGCGCACGCCTTGCCGTTGCAGTGATTCGATCAGCGGGCGAAAGTCACCATCGCCCGAAAAGAGCACGATGTGATCGATCCGCGGCGCCAGTTCCATCGCATCGACGGCCAGTTCGATATCCATGTTGCCTTTGACTTTGCGGCGCCCCTGACTGTCCGTATATTCCTTGGCTGGTTTGGTCACCATCGAGAAGCCGTTGTAATTCAGCCAATCCACCAAGGGACGAATCGGGGAATACTCGTCGTTTTCGAGCAGCGCGGTGTAGTAGAAGGCGCGCAGCAACTTGCCGCGCCGCATGAATTCGGTGCGCAGGAGCTTGTAATCGATGTCGAACCCCAGCGCCTTGCCGGCTGCATAAAGGTTTGCGCCGTCGATGAAGAGCGCCAGACGCTCGTCTTTGTAAAACATTGCTTGGTCCTCTCTTCCCTCGGGCCGTGCGACGGCAGGGGGATTATGAAGTTGTATAGTTGTGTGTCTGAGGCGAACATCTTGAGTAGAGGGTGAATTGGATTTTCAAACACCCGATCAGCCTATAGGCGTCATGTAGTGCCAACGTTTGGCGTTAACCGAAAGTTCATTGTTACATGGGTGACGCAAAGGCATTTGGCGATAAGTCTACCAACATATTTGTCGCAATGGGCGGAAATATGCCATCGGAGGCAGGATTGCCAGCAGAAACCTTGGCTTTGGCGCTTGGCGCGCTAGGCGCCGAAGGCGCGCGCGTGCTGGCTGTGAGCGACTTTTACGCGACCCCCTGCTTTCCTGCGGGCGCAGGCCCCGATTACGTCAATGCCGCCGTCCGCTTGTCGGCACAGATGGACCCGGACGAGACATTGGCGATGCTGCACCGCGTGGAGGCGCAATTTGGCCGCACTCGCGAGCGGCGCTGGGGGCAGCGAACGCTGGATCTGGATCTGATCGCCCATGGCAGCCATATTGTTCCCGATCTGGCGTCCTATCAGGCATGGCAGCGCCTGCCGCTTGAGGCGCAGATGGCGCAAACGCCCGACCGGCTGATCCTGCCGCATCCACGCCTGCACGAGCGGGCCTTTGTTCTCGTTCCGCTGGCGGATGTGGCGCCGGAGTGGTGTCATCCGGTGCTGGGGCAAACGGTGGCGCAGATGCTGGCCGCGCTGCCTGCGGGCGATGTGGACGAGGTGCGGCGCCTGCCATAACCTGCTTGCACCTCGCCGCAGTGCCGCGTAAGTAGCAGGTTTACACCCCGATCCCACATATCCCGGAGGTCTCATGGCCCGCGTTACGACCGAAGATTGCGTCGACAAGGTTCCCAACCGTTTCGATCTGGTGCTGCTTGCTGCGCACCGTGCCCGCGAAATCTCGTCCGGGGCAACCCTGACGGTTGACCGGGACAATGACAAGAACCCCGTCGTTGCCTTGCGCGAGATTGCCGACGAGACCCAGAGCGCCGCCGACCTGCGCGAGCGGATGATCGAGGCGAACCAGACCGAAATCGAAGTCGATGAGCCCGAAGAGGACCAGATGGCCCTTCTGATGGGTGGCGAGGCCGACAAGCCCGCCGAAGACGACATGTCCGAAGAGCGCCTGCTGCGCGAGTTGATGCGGGCGCAAGGGCAGGGCTGACGCAAGCGCATGTGGCACGCGGCGCACCGCGTGCCATGACGGCGCTGCGCGCAGGCTTCAACAGTGTGGCCGCGCTGCGCGGCGGGTGAATGTCATGATTACCGCCGACGACCTGATCGCGCTGGTCCGCACCTACAATCCCCGCTGCGACGAGGCCCTGCTGAGGCGGGCCTATGACTACGGCTTGCGGATGCACGAGGGGCAAACCCGCCATTCGGGCGAGCCCTATTTCACCCATCCCATCGCCGTGGCGGCCATCCTCGCCCAGCAGCGTCTGGGCGATGCGACGCTGGTGACGGCCCTTCTGCACGACACGATCGAGGATACCCGCGCCTCCTATGTCGCGGTGTCCGAGATGTTCGGTAGCGAGATCGCCGATCTGGTCGATGGCGTGACCAAGCTGACCAACCTTCAGCTGAGCAGTAGCGAGACCAAGCAGGCCGAAAACTTCCGCAAGCTCCTGATCGCCATGTCCAAGGACTTGCGCGTCATTCTGGTCAAGTTGGCCGACCGGCTGCACAACATGCGCACCATCAAGGCGATGCGACCCGAAAAGCAGGTGCAAAAAGCGCGCGAGACGATGGACATCTACGCGCCGCTCGCCGGGCGCATGGGCATGCAATGGATGCGAGAAGAGCTGGAGGATCTGGCCTTTCGCGTGATCAACAACGAGGCGCGCGCGTCCATCATGCGCCGCTTCATCATGCTGCAACGCGAGTCGGGTGATGTCATCACCCGGATCACTGGCGACATCCGCAAGGAATTGGCCAAGGTGTGCATCGAGGCCGAGGTGATCGGCCGCGCCAAGAAACCTTATTCGATCTGGCGCAAGATGCAGGAAAAGGATCTGGCCTTTTCGCGGCTGTCGGACATCTACGGCTTTCGGATCATCTGCGAGACCGAGGGCGATTGCTATGCGATCCTCGGCGCGATCCACCAGCGCTGGCGCGCCGTGCCGGGCCGGTTCAAGGATTACATCAGTCAGCCCAAGTCGAATGGCTATCGGTCGATCCACACAACCGTTTCGGGCCGCGATGGCAAGCGGGTGGAAGTGCAGATTCGCACCCGCCAGATGCATGACGTGGCCGAATCGGGCGTCGCGGCGCATTGGTCCTACCGTGACGGTGTGCGCAGCGAAAACCCCTTTGCCGTCGATCCGGCCAAGTGGATCAACACGCTGACCGACCAGCTGGACGGCGACGAGGATCACGCGGATTTCCTCGAGGCGGTCAAGCTCGAGATGTATTCCGATCAGGTCTTTTGCTTTACCCCCAAGGGCGACGTTATCAAGTTGCCGCGCGGCGCGACGCCGATTGATTTTGCCTATGCCATCCATACGCGCATCGGTCATGCGGTGGTGGGCGCCAAGATCGACGGGATGCGCGTGCCGCTCTGGACACGGATCAAGAACGGCCAGTCTGTCGAGGTCATCATCGCGGACGGGCAGACGCCGCAATCAAGCTGGCTGGACATCGCGACCACGGGCAAGGCCAAATCCGCCATTCGCCGCGCCCTGCGCGAGCAGGATCGTGGCCGCTACATCAAGCTGGGCCGCGAGTTGGCGCGCGCCGCGTTCGAGCATGTGGGCAAGCGCGCGACCGACAAGGCGCTGACGGCGGCGGCGCGCAACCTGCGCCTGCCCGATACCGCAGCGCTCCTGGCGCGGCTGGGCAGTGCCGAGCTGACCGCGCGCGAGGTGGTCAGCGCCGTCTATCCCGATCTTGCGCCTCAGGGCGGCGAGGAGGTGGGGCGCGACCGCGCGGTGATCGGCCTCGATCCGGGTCAGCGCTTTGAACGGGCCCGCTGCTGCGAGCCGCTGCCGGGTGAGCGCATCGTAGGCATCACGTTTCGCGGCCAGGGCGTGACCGTGCACTCGATTGATTGTGACGCGCTGCAAACCTATGAGGATCAACCCGAACGCTGGATCGACCTCGCCTGGCATTCGGGCACCCACGCGGCGGCCTATAGTGTGTCGCTGAACATCACGATGAGCAATGACGCGGGCGTGCTGGGCCGAATTTGCACCTTGATTGGGGAGTGCAACGCCAATATCTCGAACCTGACGTTTATCGACCGAAAGCCGGATTACTATCGCATCCTCATCGAGGTCGAGCTGCGCGACGCCGAGCAATTGCACAATGTGATCAGTGTGCTGGACGCCGATAGCGACGTGGCGCAGATCGAGCGTCATCGCGACTTGGCCCACGCCTCCGGCAAGGCTGTAACCTGAACGAGAAAGAGGGCTCCCCTTGGTCTTCAAGCGACGAGACAGAAGATCCGTCTGGAGGGCCACTGCGGGTGTCTTCTGGCCAAAGGGTGGGTGGACGCGCGCGGCGAAATACGTGCAGCACCGCGTCACGCGCTTGCCCGATCCGCCGCATCGCATCGCGCGCGGGATCTTTGCGGGTGTCCTCGTGACGTTCACGCCATTTTTCGGGCTGCATTTCCTTCTGGCGGCTCTGATCGCCAAGATCATGCGGGGCAACATCATCGCGTCGCTGTTGGCGACGTTCGTTGGCAATCCGCTGACGTTTCTCGCCATCGCGGCCAGCTCGCTTCAGACCGGGCATTTCCTGCTTGGCACAGGGCACAATGTTCTTGAAAATTCGGAGCTGAGCCTCGCCGAGAAGTTTTCCGGCGCGGCGGGTGATCTGAAGCACAATGTTCTTTCCATCATCACGCGTGAAGAAGCCAATTGGGATCAACTGGCACTTTTCTATCATGACGTGTTCCAACCCTACATGGTGGGCGGCATTGTCGTTGGGCTTATCGCGGGCATCGCAGCCTATTACTTTTCGCTGCCGATCATCATGGTGTATCAAAAACGTCGGCAGGCCAAGCTGAAGGCGAAATGGATCGCGCTCAAGCAGAAGGCGGCGGTGGACGATGCCAAAGCGTCACACAACGAGACACCGCCGCGCTAGGTGACTTGACGCCGCCGCGCCGTGTGCTTTTTGTGAAGTGATGTTGGCCGTGAGCGGCCAGCGCGCTGCCATTCCGTCCTGGGGGACGTTTCGGGGGAAAACAATGCCGGATACATCCAAGTTGCGCCTTGGCGTGAACATCGATCACGTCGCCACCCTGCGCAATGCGCGCGGCGGGACCGTTCCGGACCCTGTGCGCGCCGCCCTTCTGGCAGAGGCGGCGGGCGCAGACGGGATCACCGCACACCTGCGCGAGGATCGCCGCCATATCATCGACGGTGACATCGACGCGCTGATGGCGCAGCTGACCGTGCCGCTCAATTTCGAGATGGCCGCGACCGAGGAGATGGCCGGCATTGCGCTGCGCCTCAAGCCGCACGCGGTCTGCCTCGTGCCCGAAAAGCGCGAAGAGCGCACGACCGAGGGCGGGCTGGATGTGGTGCGCGACGAGGTCAAGCTGACGCAATTCATCGCACCCCTGCGCGCGGCCGGAAGCCGTATTTCGATCTTTATCGGCGCAGACGCGGCACAGATCGACGCCGCCGCCCGCACCGGTGCAGAGGTGATCGAACTGCACACGGGCGCCTATTGCGACGCCCATGCCGAGGGCCGTTTCGATGTGCGAGACGCCGAATTGAAGTCGCTGCGCGAGATGGCGCGCCATGCCCACGCCTTGGGGCTCGAGGTGCATGCGGGCCATGGGCTGACCTTTGACACTGTGGCGCCCATTGCGGCACTGCCCGAGGTCGCCGAGCTGAACATCGGCCATTTCCTGATCGGCGAAGCGGTATTCATGGGTCTGGAGGCGGCGATTGCCAAGATGCGGCGGCTGATGGAGGCCGCGCGATGAACTACATCCGCTACACCGGGGTTTACCTTGCTGTTGCCATATTCTCGGCGCTGATCGTGCTGGCGCTGAACGCTTGGGCGGATGCGGGTCTTGGCTCTTCCGGGCAATTTCTGGCGCCGGCGATGATCGCGGCGCTGCTGGAAGGGCGGTCTTTCGTGCGGAGCGAAGCGCGCATGCCCAATCCGTCCGAGGCGTGGAACTTTGCCGTCCTGGCGACAGGGCTGGCAGTTGCGCTGAATGTCGCGCTCAGCTTTGTGGCGGTGGCGCTGATCCCGGCGGATTCGGCGCAGAGCGTTGCGCCGCCCGGCACGCGGGCCTTCTGGCTGATGCTGGGGGTTCACGCAGTGATCTACCTGCTGTCCAACCGGTTTTTCCTGGGCCTTGGCGCGCGCAATGAAGAGACGCGGCGCAACAGGGAAGGCTCTTGATGCGGCGCGTGCGGCCATGATCCTCGGCATCGGCACGGATCTTGCCAATATCGAGCGCATCGGGCGCACGCTGGATCGCTTTGGCGACCGCTTTCGCAACCGCGTCTTTACCGAGGTCGAGCAGCGAAAGGCCGAGCGGCGCGCCGATACGCCCGGCACCTACGCCAAGCGCTGGGCCGCCAAGGAGGCCTGCTCAAAGGCGCTGGGCACGGGCTTGCGCATGGGCATCGCGTGGAAGGACATGGCCGTCAGCAATCTGCACAGCGGCCAGCCGGTGATGGAGGTCACGGGCTGGGCCGCAGAGCGCTTGGCCGAGATGACGCCGCCGGGGCACACCGCCCTCATTCACGTCACCCTGACCGACGATCACCCTTGGGCGCAGGCCTTTGTGGTGATCGAGGCGCGTCCATTGGCCCCATAGCTCTCATGTCGCCCTGCGCCGGGTTGACTTGCCCGCCCCCCACGCCCATGAAGCATCTCGACGAGCCCGATCCACTTGCACAGGCGGAGACCGCGCATGGCCAAAGGCGCCAAGACAGGCAATCCCATCATCGAAACGATCAAGACCGTGGTTTTCGCGCTATTGATCGCGGGCATCTTTCGCACGCTCTTCTTCCAGCCCTTCTGGATCCCCTCGGGCTCGATGAAGGACACGCTGCTGATCGGTGATTTCCTTTTCGTCAACAAGATGGCCTACGGCTATTCCTATGCGTCTTGCCCATCGGTCAGCATCGGAGCACTCGGCATAGATATCGACGCCGAGGATATCTGCGGCTTTCTCGATGGGGACAACACCCGCCTTTGGGGCGGTGAGCCCGAGCGCGGCGACATCATCGTCTTTCGCCACCCCGTCAACCACAAGGATTTCATCAAACGCCTGATCGGCATGCCCGGCGATACCGTCCAGATGAAGGACGGCGTGCTGCATCTCAATGGCACGGCGGTCGAGCTGGAGGATGCGGGCAGCTTTGACGAGGTCTATGCGCCCCAAGGATCGATGAACAGCCGTCCACGCTGCGAAAACGGTGTTGTAGGCGAGGGGGGCGTATGCTCGAAATCGCGCCAGATCGAAACGCTGCCGGGGGGCCATTCGCATCATGTCCTCAATATCGACGATCAACGGTCGGACGATACGGGCGTCTTTACGGTGCCTGAGGGGCATTACTTCTTTCTGGGCGACAACCGCGACAATTCCACTGACAGCCGCTATCCCCAGACCGTCGGCGGCGTTGGCTTTGTCCCCTATGAGAATCTGATCGGGCGCGCGGGCCGCGTCATCTTTTCATCTGCGGGCAATTCGATGCTCTACTTCTGGACATGGCGGGGGGACCGCTTCTTCAAGAGGCTCGATTGAAACTCTCTGGTGATCTGACGGCGTTCGCGGCCCGGCTGGGGCATGAATTTGCACAGCCTTCGCTGCTGATCGAGGCGGTGACGCACCCCTCGATGTCCTCGCCGTCGCGCGCCGACAACCAGCGGCTCGAGTTTCTGGGCGACCGGGTGCTGGGCCTCGTGATGGCCGAGGCGCTGCTGGCGCACGACCCCACCGCCAGCGAGGGCCAATTGGCCCCGCGCTTCAATGCGCTGGTGCGCAAGGAAGCCTGCGCCGATGTCGCGCGTCAGATTGATCTGGGCAAGGTGCTGAAACTGGGCCGCTCCGAGATGCTCTCTGGCGGGCGCCGCAAGGAGGCGCTCTTGGGCGATGCGATGGAGGCGGTGATCGCGGCCGTCTACCTTGATGCGGGCTTTGATGCGGCGCGCGCGATGATCACCCGGCTCTGGGCCGGGCGGATCGAGGCCGTGGCCGAGGACGCGCGCGACCCCAAGACGGCGCTTCAGGAATGGGCGCAGGCGCGCGGCATGGCGCCGCCGAAATACGTGCAGACGGCCCGCACCGGGCCGGATCACGCGCCGCAATTCACCATCACGGCCCAGCTTGAGAACGGCGCGTCCGAGGCCGCCTCGGCGGGCTCCAAGCGTCAGGCCGAACAGGCGGCGGCGCAGGAACTGCTGGCCCGGCTCGAAGCGCAGCCATTCACGAAAACGCCCCCGAAGGAGTAACTCCGGGGGGCGCGTCTCATCTGCGGGCTGTCGCTTGCGCCTACATCACCGCGATCATGGCTGCGGGAAGCCCGATCATGCCGGCGGCGATGAGAACGATGGACAGTGCAAGACCTTTGAACATGGTACGATCCTTTGAAATGGTGGCTGTGGGCAAGCAGATAGTCGCCCCGTTTCGCTTCCCAATGCGACCCTGCGCCGCAACCCTGCCAGGCTACCGCCGCGCTGCGTGCCCTCTGGGCAATCGCGCCTTAATCGGATAGGGCTGCGGCTCGCAACCAATGGATATAGCCCTCATGACCACTCGCGCCGGATTTGTAGCCCTGATCGGTGAGCCAAACGCAGGCAAGTCGACCCTGCTGAACCGCATGGTCGGCGCCAAGGTCTCGATCGTCACGCATAAGGTGCAGACCACCCGCGCGCGCATCCGGGGCGTCGCGCTTGAGGGCGAGACGCAGCTGATCTTTGTCGACACGCCTGGCCTCTTCACGCCGCGCCGCCGCCTTGACCGCGCCATGGTCGCCGCCGCCTGGGGGGGCGCGTCCGACGCGGATGTCGTGGTGCTTCTGATCGAGGCGCATCGCGGCATCACCGAGGGGGTGGAGCGCATCCTGGAAAACCTGCCCAACGTCACCAAGGGGCGGAAGGTCGCGCTGGCCATCAACAAGATCGACCGGGTGGAATCGCCTCGGCTGCTCAAGCTGACCCAGGAAATGAACGCACGGTTTGCCTTCGACGAAACCTATCTGATCTCGGCCGAAAAGGGCCACGGCGTCGATACCTTGCGCCAATGGCTGGCCGGCGAGATGCCCGAAAGCCCTTGGCTCTATCCCGAGGATCAGATCGCCGATCTGCCCATGCGCATGATCGCCGCCGAGATCACCCGTGAAAAGCTGACGCTGCGCCTGCATCAGGAACTGCCCTACCAGTTGACCGTCGAGACCGAGAACTGGGAAGAGCGCGACGACGGCTCCGCCCGGATCGACCAGCTGATCTACGTGATGCGCGATGGGCATAAGGGCATCGTCCTTGGCCGCAAGGGCGAGACGATCAAACAGGTCGGCGCCGCCTCCCGCACCGAGCTTGAGGAGTTTCTGGGCCGCCGCGTCCACCTCTTCCTTCAGATCAAGGTGCGCCCGAACTGGCTCGAAGAGGCCGAGCGTTATTCCGAGATGGGCCTTGATTTCAAGGATGGCAACTGACGCGATGCTTGTCTTTCATTGTTCCTCAAATACTCGAATTCCGGCGCCCGCATGACGCGCCTTACGGCGGAATTCTGGGTGCATGCCTATCTTGCGCGCCTGCGCGTGCATGACATACCCGCCTTCATCACCGCCCATGGCGATAACACCGCCGGCGCGGTTCTGGTCAAGCTCAACACGCTCGACGGCAAGGCCGCAGCCTATCAGCGCAGCTTTGATCTGATGTCGGGCGCGCGCACGTGGGACACGCTCGTCGCTGGTGCCGAGGCGGATGTCGATGCCGCCATTGCCCGCCAGCGCGGCTTTGATCCCGATCTTTGGGTGGTCGAGGTCGAGGACCGGTCAGGGCGCCATCTGCTGGATCAACCCGGCCTTGCCGATTGAGGCGCTTGCCATGTCCCGCAGCCACGTGCCTCATGGCGCGGCAAGGGGGTGATGCGGAATGGAATGGCGCGATCAGGGCATATTGCTGTCGGCGCGGCGGCATGGGGAATCCTCCTCGATCATCGAGGTGCTGACGCCCAGCCGGGGCCGCCATGCGGGCGTGGTGCGGGGCGGGGCCTCGCGCAAGCTCGCCCCGATCCTTCAACCCGGTGCGCAGCTTGATCTTGCTTGGCGTGCGCGGCTTGAGGATCATATCGGCACCTTCACTGTCGAGCCTGTGCGCAGTCGCGCAAGTCATGTGATGAACGACCGGCTGGCGCTGGCGGGGTTGAATGCGGTGACGGCGCTGCTGCTTTTCTCCTTGCCCGAGCGCGAAGCGCATCTGCCGCTTTACGCGCGCACCGAGGCGCTGCTGGATCTCATGGGCGAGCGGGACATCTGGCCGCTGGCCTATCTGAAATGGGAGCTGGCGCTGCTGGAGGAAATGGGCTTTGGCCTCGACCTGAGCGCTTGCGCGGCCCTTGGCGCGCGGGCCAACGACCTCAGCTATGTCTCGCCGCGCACCGGACGCGCGGTCTCGCGCGCAGGGGCGGGCGAATGGGCCAACCGGCTTTTGCCGTTGCCCGCCTGCCTTCTGGGACATGGCGGTGCGCCCGATGCCGAGATCGCGCAAGGCTTTGCGCTGACGGGGCATTTTTTGCACAATTGGCTGGCGCCCGAACTGGGCGGCAAGCCGTTGCCCGAAGCGCGTGCGCGGTTTGTCGAGCGCTTTGCCGCGCGCTTGCAGGGTGGGGCGTAGCAGCGCCTGCCGCTTTGACACCCCATGCGGCGCGCCCCATAAAGGCGCGGCACCATCAATGGAGAATACCCCGATGACCGCCGCCCCCCTCTTTGACGTCCCGCCCGCCCCCAGTGTTGCAGTCGCAGGCAGTGACCAGCTGTTCCCCGTGCGCCGGGTTTTCTGCGTCGGGCGCAACTATGCTGCCCATGCCGCCGAAATGGGCAACGAAGTGGACCGCGCCGCGCCGTTTTACTTTACGAAATCAGCGCATGCGGTGATCCCTTCTGGGTCCGAGATCGCCTATCCGGCGGGCACGCGCGATTGCCACTATGAGATGGAGTTGGTCATTGCCATCGGCGCCGAGGCGCATGAGATGCCTGAGGCGCAAGCGCTGAGCGCCGTATTCGGCTATGCTTGCGGGATTGACCTGACACGGCGCGATCTGCAAGCGCAGGCCAAGGACGGGCGCAAGCCCTGGGACTTGGGCAAGGATTTCGAGAACTCGGCGCTCATGGGAACGATTACGCCCGTGGCGCAGGTCGGCGAGATCGGCGATCAGGCGATCACGCTGGATCTGGACGGGCGCCGTGTGCAGGATGCCAAGCTGTCGGAGATGGTGTGGAGCGTGCCGGAAATCATTGCGCATCTGTCGCGCTACTACCGCCTCGCGCCGGGTGATCTGATCTATACAGGCACGCCTGCAGGCGTCGGCCCCGTCGTGCCCGGCAGCGTGCTGAACGGCAATGTCGATGGGTTGGAGCCGATTACATTGACCATCGCGTCATGATCCGGTGCGGCGCCCGGTGCGGGCCGGGCGCCGTGAGTATTTTTGCCAAGATGAAGCTGGGAGCGTTTTCCGAGGGCCGCTGGCTTTTCTTCAGTTGCTCTGGCTGAGGACGCGCCGGGCGATGACCTGGGCCTGAATCTCGGCCGCGCCCTCGAAGATGTTGAGGATGCGTGCGTCACACAGGATGCGGCTTATCTTGTATTCCAGCGCAAAGCCGTTGCCGCCGTGAATTTGCAGGCCGTTATCGGCCGCCGCCCAGGCAACGCGGGCGCCCAGCAGCTTGGCCATGCCGGCCTCGACATCGCAGCGGCGCCCTTCGTCCTTTTCCCAGGCTGAAAAATAGGTCAGCTGGCGGGCGATCATGATCTCGACCGCCATCATGGCCAGTTTGCCGGACACGCGCGGGAAGTCGATCAGCGCGCCGCCGAATTGTTTGCGATCCTGGGCGTATTGCATGGACACATCGAGCGCCGATTGCGCGACGCCGACGGCGCGGGCGGCGGTCTGGATTCGGGCAGATTCGAAGGTCTCCATAAGTTGTTTGAAGCCTTTGCCTTCCTCTCCGCCCAGAAGGTTCTCGCCCTTGACGTGAAAGCCGTCGAAGGCGATTTCGTATTCCTTCATTCCGCGGTAGCCAAGCACTTCGATCTCGCCGCCCGACATGCCTGTGGTGGGAAACGGCGCCTCATCCGTGCCGGGCATCTTTTCTGCAAGGAACATGCTGAGCCCCTTGTGATCGGTGCTATCGGGGTCCGTGCGGGCAAGCAGCGTCATCATATGGGTGCGCGCGGCATGGGTGATCCATGTCTTGTTGCCGGTGACGCGGTAGTCGTCGCCGTCCCTGGTCGCGCGGGTGCGCAGCGCGCCAAGGTCGGAGCCGGTGTTCGGTTCGGTAAAGACGGCTGTCGGCAGGATCTCGGCGCTGGCAAGCTTGGGCAGCCATTGCGCCTTTTGAGCGTCGGTTCCGCCGCAGAGGATCAGTTCGGCCGCGATCTCGGACCGGGTCCCGAGGGAGCCGACGCCGATGTAGCCGCGGCTCAACTCCTCGGAGACGACGACCATTGACGCCTTGGACATGCCGAGGCCCCCGAACTCCTCGGGAATGGTCAGGCCAAAGACGCCCATCTCGGCCAATTCCTCGATGGTCTCCATTGGAATCAACTCATCCTTGAGGTGCCACTCATGCGCGAAGGGCTCGACCCGCTCGAGCGCATAGCGGCGAAATTGTTCGCGGATCATTTCAAGCTCGTCGTCCAGCCCGCTGTGGCCAACCGTGATCTCGGCGCTGCGCTCTTGCATGAGCTGGACGAGGCGGGTGCGCGCGGCCTGGGTATTGCCCCGTTCCGTCAGGGTCATGATTTCGGGCGTCATGAGGCCGGCCATCTGCTCGCGCGTCAGGCCGATATCTTGCAGGCGCAGCAATTCCCCCTGACTCATCGGGATGCCGCCTTGGATCTGCGCGAGATATTCACCGAAGGCGATCTGATGGATCAGCGCCTCGACCTCGCCAAACTTGCCGTCGGTCGTCAGCCGGTCGGCCCATGCCTGCATCTGGCGCAGCGCCTCTGCATAGGTGGCCAGCCAGGCGAGACCATGCGCGGCGGTCTGGTTTTCATCGACCATTGCGCCCGAGATGCGGCCATCGACCGTCACGCTCTGGCGCAGCGCGGATTTGGCCGCCGCCACGACAGCATCCACAGGCCCAAGAGCCGCGCGCGTGATGTCTGTGATGCCGTCCAGCACGGCGGATTTTGCCGCCAGGTCGATTTGTCCATCATGGGCCATGTCGTGATCCTTTCACATTTGAGCGCTTTCTAATCCCTTCGCACGCGCAGCGCAACTATAAGACAAAAGGAGAATTGATTTTGTTCTATTCTTGCGCGGCAATTTGGCGCAGAGAAGGGGCCGTGGCCCATTCCAACGCCCTGATTTAGCGCGTAAGCATGGCGAATGGAGATTTTCGCTGCCCTTGGACCACCAGAATTATGGCTGCTTGCCTATGTGATCGCGCTTGGCGCTGGCGTGATCAAGGGCGTTGTCGGTTTTGCAATGCCACTGATCCTCTTGTCGGGGCTCAGCAGTTTTGTTGCGCCGGATCTGGCGCTGGCGTGCCTGATCGTGCCGACGCTACTGACCAATGCATGGCAGGCATTGCGACAGGGGCCGGCAGAGGCACTGGCCTCGCTCAAGCGGTTTCGCCTTTTTCTCATCGTCGGTGGCGCGATGCTGCTGCTCAGCGCGCAACTGGTGCCGGTTCTGCCCGCGTCGGTGCTTTTGCTGATTATCTCGGTGCCCTTGGTGGCCTATGCGGGCGCCACGCTCGCCGGGCGCCCGCTGCGCTTGCCGCCGCGCCCCGGCCGCGCGGTCGAGGCAGGCATGGGCGGGGCTGCGGGTTTTATCGGTGGGCTGTCCGGCGTCTGGGGGCCGATCACCGTCGCGATGCTGACGGCGATGGAGACTGAAAAGCGCGAACAGGTGCGCGTGCAGGGCGTGATGTATGGCCTTGGCGCGCTGGCGCTGGCGGGGGCACATCTGGCATCGGGGGTGTTGAACGCGCAGACATTGCCCCTTTCTCTGGCGCTGGTGCCGCCCGCGCTTTTGGGGATATGGACCGGATTTCAGATACAGGACCGCATTGATCAGGCGCTTTTCAAACGGCTTACCTTGTGGATTTTGCTGATTGCGGGGCTGAACTTGCTGCGGCGCGCCATCGTATCGTTTTGAGGGCGCCAAGCGGGCGGCGTAAGCCCGGCACCTGTGATTTGAGGGCTGCGAATCGCTTGTGCGCCCGGCGGCCGAGATCCGGAAAAGCGTGCCTTGGTCATGGCTGGCGCCGTCCAGGATGATCCCGAAACGCGCCCGCCGCGCGCTATTTGACAGAATTCATGGCATAATCTGTTCTTTCTGTTTTTGTTTCACGGGTTTCCAACTATACTCGCTTAAAGCCGAAACAGGCATATAACGAACGACCGGGGGGACTGCGCCGATGATCCGATCGGAACTGATTCAAAAGATCGCCGATGATAATCCGCATCTTTATCAGCGGGATGTGGAGCGGATCGTGAACACCGTCTTCAACGAGATCACGGATGCCATGGCTGCGGGCAACCGCGTCGAGCTGCGTGGCTTTGGTGCGTTTTCCGTCAAGAAGCGCGATGCGCGCATCGGCCGGAACCCTCGCACCGGCGAATCCGTTCCCGTTGAAGAGAAACACGTGCCCTTTTTCAAGACCGGCAAGCTCTTGCGGGACCGCCTGAACGGAAAGTAAATAATGCGCTACATTCGCTACGCTTCGATCGCCATCTTCGCGCTGGCCCTGATCCTCATCGCCTTGGCCAACCGCGTCTATGTGCCCGTGCGCCTCGTCCCCGAGGAGCTGTCTGGCTTTACCGTGCTGAACCCCGGTCATGAAGTCCCGCTGTTCGTGGTGATCTTTGGCGGGATTCTCGCGGGCCTCGTCCTCGGCTTTATCTGGGAATGGATCCGCGAAGCTGGCGAGCGGGCGGCGGCGGCCCGCCAAGCGCGCGAGATGAAGCGCCTGCGGGCCGAAATCAAGCGCCTCAAGGCCGAAAAGCACGAAGGCAAGGACGAGGTGCTCGCCCTTTTGGACAACGACCGCTGATCGCCCCATGACAAAAGATATTCGGATCAAAATGTGCGGTTTGCGCACCGCTGCGGATGTGGCGACTGCCGCCGAGGTGGGCGCGAATTATGTGGGCTTCGTGTTTTTCCCGCGCTCTCCTCGCAATGTTTCATATACTGATGCCGCAGCGCTCGCGCTTGCCACGCCAGAGGGGATCGCGAAAGTCGCACTGATCGTCGATATGGACGATGCGGCCCTGGACGCCTTGGTGGCGGCGGTGCCCCTCGACATGCTGCAACTGCACGGCCATGAGACGCCCGAGCGGGTGGCTGAGATCAAGGCGCGCCACGGCCTGCCTGTGATGAAGGCCGTCGGCATCGCGGATGCGGAGGATCTGCCGCAGATCGACCGCTATTCAGGCGTTGCCGACCAGCTATTGGTGGACGCCAAGCCGCCCAAGGACGCGGTTCTGCCAGGCGGCAATGCGCTCGCCTTTGATTGGTCACTTATCGCGGGTCGCCGCTGGGCGCTTCCCTGGATGCTGGCGGGCGGGCTAACGCCCGAGAACGCGGCGCTCGGCGTTGCGCGGACAGGGGCGCGGCAACTGGATGTGAGTTCGGGGATCGAGAGCGCGCCGGGCATCAAGGATGCCGCCCGGATGCGCGCCTTCGCCGCAGCCGTCCGCAGCTGACGGGTTTTCGCTGGAAAAGCCCGCCCGCCTCCCATATCCAGTCGATACGCGTGCGTCAGGAAAGGCCCCACAGATGAATGACCTCTTCAACAGCTTCATGACCGGCCCCGACGAAAAGGGCCGCTTTGGCGATTTCGGTGGCCGTTTTGTCAGCGAGACATTGATGCCGCTCATCCTCGAGTTGGAAGAGCAGTATGAGCACGCCAAGACGGACGACAGCTTCTGGGCCGAGATGCACGATCTGTGGACCCATTACGTGGGCCGCCCCAGCCCGCTCTATTTTGCCGAGCGGATGACCGAGAACCTGGGCGGCGCCAAGATTTACCTCAAGCGTGACGAGCTGAACCACACCGGGGCGCACAAGATCAACAATGTGCTGGGCCAGATCATCCTCGCCCGCCGCATGGGCAAGACGCGCATCATTGCCGAAACAGGCGCCGGACAGCACGGGGTCGCGACGGCGACGGTTTGCGCCAAGTTCGGCTTGAAATGCGTTGTCTACATGGGCGCGCATGACGTTGAGCGGCAAAAGCCCAACGTGTTTCGCATGCGCCTTCTGGGCGCCGAGGTGGTGCCTGTCACCTCAGGGCGCGGCACGCTGAAGGATGCCATGAACGACGCGCTGCGCGACTGGGTGACCAATGTGCGCGATACATTCTATTGCATCGGCACGGTCGCCGGGCCGCATCCCTATCCGGCCATGGTCCGCGACTTCCAAAGCATCATCGGCAAGGAAGCCAAGGAGCAGATGCAGGCTGCCGAGGGGCGTCTGCCCGACACGATCATCGCCTCGATCGGCGGCGGCTCGAACGCGATGGGCCTCTTTTATCCGTTTCTCGACGACAAGGACGTGAACATCATCGGCGTCGAGGCTGGCGGGCGCGGCGTCAACGCCAAGATGGAGCATTGCGCATCGCTGACGGGCGGTCGCCCGGGCGTGCTGCACGGAAATCGCACCTATCTGCTCCAGGACGACGACGGACAGATCCTTGAAGGCTACTCGATCTCGGCGGGCCTCGACTATCCCGGCATCGGCCCCGAGCACAGCTGGCTGCACGATATCGGCCGCGCGAAATACGTGTCGATCACCGACAAGGAGGCGCTGGAAGCGTTCCAGTTCAGCTGCGCACTCGAAGGGATCATTCCCGCGCTCGAGCCCAGCCATGCCCTTGCGCATGTCATGAAGATCGCGCCCGAGCTGCCCAAGGATCACCTCATTATCATGAATATGTGCGGACGTGGCGACAAGGATATCTTTACGGTCGCACAGCACCTCGGCTTTGGCATGGAAGAAAAAGACTGATCCGCGCCGCAGCAAACGCTGTGCCTGCCAGCGCCGCCGGGATTTGAGTATTTTTGCCAAGATGAAGCCGGGCCTTAACCCGACATTAAGGTTAATGGGCGCATTGTGGGTTTGCGGTACAGGCTGGAGAGCCGATGGCCGTCCAAGGTGAAGCCCCGCCGTCCGTTCCGCCTGGCGAATGTCGGACGGCGGGGTAAGTCCCCTCATTCATCTTGGAAAAAAACTCGATCAACGGATGCTCAGGGGCGCGGCGTCAGCGCGTGGGCTGAGGCTCGTCCCCGCGATAATCGTAGAAGCCACGCCCCGCCTTGCGGCCCAGCCACCCCGCCTCGACGTATTTGGTCAGGAGCGGACAGGGGCGATACTTGGTATCGGCCAGCCCATCATGAAGAACGTTCATGATGGCGAGGCACGTGTCCAGCCCAATGAAATCAGCAAGCTCCAGCGGCCCCATAGGGTGGTTTGCGCCTAGTTTCATCGACTGATCGATCGAGCGCACGTTGCCGACGCCCTCGTAGAGCGTGTAGACGGCTTCGTTGATCATCGGCATCAGAATGCGATTGACGATAAAGCCGGGAAAGTCCTCTGCCGAGGCAGCGGTCTTGCCGAGGTTTTGCACGACCTTGAGGCAGGCGTCATAGGTTTCCTTGTCTGTGGCAATCCCGCGGATCAACTCGACAAGGCTCATCACCGGGACGGGGTTCATAAAGTGAAACCCCATGAATTTTTCCGGCCGGTCTGTCCGGCTGGCAAGGCGCGTGATCGAAATCGACGAGGTGTTCGAGGTCAGGATCGTATCGGGCTTCAGGTGTGGGACGAGGTCTTCAAAGATCGCCTGCTTGACCGTCTCGCGCTCGGTCGCGGCCTCGATGACGAGGTCGGTACGGCCCAGATCGGTCAGCGTGAGGGTCGTCCCGATTCGCTTCAGGGCACTGTCCATATCGGCTTGCGAGATCTTTTCGCGGCTAACCTGACGGTCGAGGTTGCGGCGCATTGTCTCCATCGCCGAGTCCAGCGCATCTTGGCTGACGTCCGTCAGCAGCACTTCGTAACCCGCCAGAGCCATGACATGCGCGATGCCGTTGCCCATCTGGCCTGCGCCCACGACGCCGATTGTCTGGATGTCCATCTAGCTGCCTCACATGCGGTTTTGCGCACAATAGGCCCTTGGGCAGGGGGGCCGCAAGGGGCGCGGAGGCGGCGCGTATCCCAGACAAATTTAAATGAATTAACGCTTTAGCAATTTATCAAGGGATTACGCCGATTCTCATTCTCGGGTGAACTTCTTGGTGGGAAAAATGGCTTATGAAAAACTGGGGGCAGCGCCTCTCGATTACATGCCGTGCCGCTATGGCGCGTCGAAACTCCTCTTTCGCGGACCTAGGCGGGATCTGGGCGGGCCCTATGTGGCCTTCCTTGGGGGCACTGAGACCTATGGCAAATTCATAAGGCGGCCCTTTCCTGCGCTGATCGAATCGCAACTGGGTGTGCCTTGCGTCAACTTCTGCTGGCCAAATGCCGGGCCCGATGTGCTGCTGCATGATAGCGCGATTGTCGCGGCTGCGTCGGGTGCGACTGTGGCCGTGTTGCAGGTTCCGGGGGCTCAAAACATGTCCAACCGGTACTTTACGGTCCATCCGCGCCGCAATGATCGTTTTGTTCAGGCGTCTGCGCTTTTGCGAGGGATCTATCCGGAGGTGGATTTTACCGAATTTCACTTCACTCGGCACATGCTGGGTATGCTGGAGCAGGTGGCACCGGATCGCTTTGCCGTTGTGCGGCGCGAGCTGCAATGTGCCTGGGTGGCACGGATGAAGCTGCTGCTGAGCCGGATCGAGGCGCCGGTGATCTTGCTGTGGATGGCGCCGCGCGCGCCGCAGGATTGCGCGGACGCGCCGGGGCTAGGGTGGGATCCGCCCTTTGTCACGCGGGCCATGTTGGCCGCTTTGACCGGCCCGCAGGTCACTTTTGTCGAGGTCGTTTATAGCTCTGCGGTGCGCACCGAGGGCACACGTGGGATGGCTTTTTCGCAGTTCGAGGCGAATGCCGCCGCCGAATTGCCTGGCCCTGCGGCCCATGACGAGGCGCGCGATGCCCTGCTGCCCCTTTTGATGGGCTATTTCGACAGATAAAAAAGACCCGCCCGCGCTATCTCGCGGGCGGGCCTTAACAACATGGCGCGAACAGGTGCTTCGCGATCAGCTCAGCTTGCTGGTCAGGTCGGGCACTGCTTCGAAGAGGTCCGCAACGAGGCCGTAGTCGGCCACCTGAAAGATCGGCGCCTCTTCGTCCTTGTTGATTGCCACGATGATCTTGCTGTCCTTCATGCCGGCGAGGTGCTGAATCGCGCCCGAAATGCCGACCGCGACATAGAGATTGGGGGCAACGACCTTACCGGTCTGGCCGACCTGCCAGTCGTTGGGCGCATAGCCCGAATCGACGGCTGCGCGGGATGCGCCGACAGCTGCGCCAAGTGCATCGGCCAGCTTTTCGATCATGGCAAAGTCTTCCTTGCTGCCGATCCCGCGGCCGCCCGAGACGACGACGCCCGCCGATGTCAGTTCGGGACGGTCCGAGGCTGCGACCTTGTCCTCGACCCATTCGGAAAGGCCGGGGTTTTCGCTTGCCGAGATCGTCTCGATCGGGGCCGATCCGCCGTCTTCTGCGGCATCGAACGTCGAGGTGCGGAAGCTGATGACCTTCTTGGCGTCGGTCGATTTGACGGTTTGGACAGCGTTACCCGCGTAGATCGGCCGCTCGAACGTGTCGGAGGAGACAATGCCAGAGACATCCGAGAGCACCATCACATCCAGCAGCGCGGCAACGCGGGGCAGGACGTTCTTGGCGTCTGTCGTGGCGGGGGCGACGATATGCTCGAAATCGCCTGCGAGAGAGACGATCAGCGCCGCTGTCGGCTCGGCGAGGCGATGGCCCAGGGAGGCATCCTCGGCGACAAGAACCTTGGTGATGCCCTTGATCTTGGAGGCCGCTTCGCCCGCGGCCGCAGCGGACGCACCGCAGCAGAGCGCGGTCACCTCGCCCAGCTGGGCGGCGGCGGTCACAGCCTTGGCGGTGGCGTCCATCGCCAGTTCGCCATCGGTCACTTCGGCAAGGAGAAGAACAGCCATTACACAGCCCCCGCTTCTTTGAGTTTCGCTACAAGCTCGTCCACGGAGCCCACCATTTCGCCAGCCTTGCGTGCCTCGGGCTCGGCCGTGCCCGTCACCTGCAAACGCGGGGTCACGTCAACGCCGTAATCGTCGGCAGTCTTCTCATCCAGCGGCTTTTTCTTGGCCTTCATGATGTTCGGCAAGGACGCATACCGCGGCTCGTTGAGGCGCAGATCGACGGTGATGATCGAGGGCATCGTGACCTTGATCGTTTGCAGGCCCCCATCGACTTCGCGCGTTACGATGGCATGATCCCCGTCGATGTCGAGTGCGCTTGCGAAGGTGCCCTGCGACCAGCCAAGGAGCGCCGACAGCATCTGGCCGGTGGCATTCATGTCGTTATCGATCGCCTGCTTGCCCGCGATGACGAGACCGGGCTTCTCTTCTTCGATGATCGCCTTGAGGATCTTGGCTACGGCGAGTGGCTCGATATCGGTGTTCACATCTTCGGACGCGACAACGAGGATGGCGCGGTCTGCACCCATGGCCAGCGCGGTGCGCAGTGTTTCCTGCGCCTGCTTGACGCCGATCGAGACGGCAATGACCTCATCGGCCTTGCCAGCTTCCTTGAGGCGGATCGCCTGCTCGACAGCGATTTCGTCGAACGGATTCATCGACATTTTGACGTTGGCAAGATCGACACCGCTTCCGTCCGCCTTTACGCGAACCTTGACGTTGTAGTCGATCACGCGTTTGACAGGCACGATCACCTTCATTGCATCATCTCCCTAACATTGGCGAGGCGCCTGTGATCGGCGCCTCGAATACACTTCTCCGCCCCGTTGATATAGAACCGGCGCTGGGGAAAACAGCGCAAAATCGTCGCGTTCTCACTCCAGTGCGGCAGGCAGGACCGATATCTGCGGCGCGCGTGTTTTCTTGCCGGATCTGGCCGGAATAGACGCCCCGGCGACAAGCTGCGCCTAGCGGTTCGCGCCCGGAACCCAGAGCACATCGTCCTTGCCGCTGTTGTTGGCCATGCGGCCCGCGACAAAGAACCAGTCGCTCAGACGGTTGAGATACATGGTGGCTGCCGGGTTGACTGTTTCGAGTGTTGCCAACTGGGTTGTCAGGCGCTCGGCGCGGCGGCTGACGGTGCGGCAAAGGTGCAGATATGCCGCCAAGGGGGCGCCGCCCGGCAGGATGAAGCTGCGCAGCGGCTCGAGCACGTCGTTCATCGCGTCAATCTCGGCCTCGAGACGGTCCACCTGGCTCTGCGCGATGCGCAGCGGCGGGTATTCGGCCTCATCGTCGTGTTCCATGCCGGGGCGGCAAAGATCCGCACCAAGGTCGAACAGATCGTTCTGGATGCGTGCCAGCGCCTCATCCGTCTCGCCAGTGGCATGAAGGCGGGCCATGCCGAGGGTAGCGTTCACCTCGTCGACGGTGCCATAGGCGGTGACCCGCGCCGAATGCTTTTCAACGCGGCTGCCATCGCCAAGGGCGGTGTCGCCCTTGTCGCCGGTGCGGGTGTAGATCTTGTTGAGAACGACCATGGTCACTGGCCTCCGAATTGCTTGTGAATGGTGACAAAGGCGAGGATGACAACCACGGCGGCAAATTGTGCGATGATGCGCCAGCGCATGAATTTATTGGCGCGCTTGCCGTTTTCGGCGCCTTCCTTGCCAAACGTGCTGATGCCGAGGGCCAGGATCACCGCCACGCCGATGCAGGCAGCGGCGACGAGCAAGAAGAGCGGGTCTTTGAGCATGAGAGCCTCCGGAGTTGCGTCTTGGGGCCGGATGTAGACCGGATGACGTCAAAGGCGAAGTGGAAATTCCGCCCAAGGGCGTTTCGGTCTGCTTGGATCTCACGCGCGCGATAGGATCCAGTCAAGCGCGCGCGTGGGCAGGATACGCCGGGCAACGCCCATCGCGTGGGTCGGCACGGTCACCGGATAGCGCACGCGCGGGCGGCGCGCCTCGACTGCGTGAATCAGCTTGCGGGTCACCGCCGATGGGGGCAACTCGAACGTGTCGGGACCGCTTGAGGTGTAGAGACGCTTTTGCAGGCCGGCGCGGTAATCGGCCTCGCGGGCGGAATTTTCCCAATCAATCCAGCGCTCGAAATGCGGGATCGAGTTTTGCCGGATGCGCGACGTGACGGGGCCGGGCTCGATCAGGCTGACCTTGATTCCGGTGCCGCGCAGCTCGATCCGCATCGTGTCGGTCAGGCCTTCGACGGCGAATTTCGTGGCGTTGTAAGCGCCGCGCCACGGCAGCGTCACAAGGCCCAGCACCGACGAGCATTGCACGATCCGCCCCGCGCCCTGATGACGCATCACCGGAATCACCCGGCGTGTCAGATCGTGCCAGCCAAAAAGGTTCGTCTCGAAAATCTCGCGCAGTGCGTCGGTGGGCAGATCCTCAACGAGGCCGGGGCAGGCGTAGGCACCGTTGTTGAAGAGCGCATCCAGCCGGCCGCCCGTCGCCTCCAGCACTTCGGCAAGGCCGCTGGTGATACTGGCCTCATCGGCATAGTCGATGCGCGGGCTTTCCAGCCCCTCGCCGCGCAGGCGGTCGCAATCGGCCTCTTGCCGGCAGGCCGCAAAGACCCTCCAGCCGCGCGCCGCCAGCCCATGTGCCGCGTCATAGCCAATACCCGATGAGCATCCGGTGATGAGAATTGAGCGCGCCGCGCCAGCTGTGCCGAGTGTCAATTCAGTTGGCCGCCGTGACCAGCCAATCGGCCATCCATCCGGTCTGTCCGGTATTCAGATCGCGCAGCTCCACCCAGGCGCCGCGCCGGTCGAGAACCTCGACATCGGTGCCGCGCGTCAGTTGATCGACGGCCTCGAAATCGGTTCCGGGGCCGCTGCGCATGTTGGCGCTGTCGCCCGCGACGCGGCGGATGTCGGCCACGTTGCGGGTCGAGACGACGGCCTGATCGATGGGCGTGTCCCGTACATCTGCCACCAGTGTTTCGGCACTGAACGCGCCGATGCCGTCAAGCGGGCGCTGCACCATGGCGCCCCCGCCATTCAAAGACTCCGACGCGGAGACGAAGGTGGTGCCTGCGCCGCCCAATTCATTCTTGGGAATACCCGAAAGGCCCGCAAGAACCACCGGCTCCTGCCGCTGGCCGCCTCTGATCTCGGTTTTTGTGGTCGGGGTCCTCTTGGGCTGGGCGTTGGCGGTTTGCGCCAACGGCAACTTGGGCTCCGCTGCCGGGACCGACGCGACTGCGGTGGGGGCGCTCATGTCCCTCGCCGGGGCAAAGAAGGATTTATCCTGCATTGCAACCTGAATCGATCCGGGCGCGGGGGCGTAATCGCCGCCGCCGCTGGCCTCATAGAACGCGAAGCCCATAAAGCCGAAACTGATCAGGATAAAACGCCACATAACCCGCAACCCCCATTGCAATCCACATCGACGCAGCAAGCTGTGCCTCTTGGGCGCATCACGTCGGAGCGAGAGCACCCTATCCGTCGGCAGACAGTCGCCGACGAGACGATTTACAGTTTACACGATTCGCCCCCAAGCCAGAATGGCAAAAGACGCGAGACGTGTGCGACAGGCGCTTTACGTGCATGGGCGCCACGGCTATCACCGCGAATATGAGCGATGATGTAAAAGATCCGGGCCCGCCTTCTGGTGCAACGCCCCCCGAATTATCCGAGACGCTGCGGCGTGCCTTGGGTGAGCGCTATCTTACCTATGCGCTCAGCACGATCATGCACCGTGCGCTGCCCGATGCGCGTGACGGGCTGAAACCCGTTCACCGCCGTATCCTATATGCAATGCGCGAGTTGCGATTAAGTTCCACCGGGGGCTTCCGAAAGTCGGCCAAGATCAGCGGCGACGTGATGGGTAACTACCATCCGCACGGCGACGCCGCGATCTATGACGCCATGGCGCGCCTCGCCCAGGATTTCGCCGTGCGTTATCCGCTGGTCGACGGGCAGGGCAATTTCGGCAATATCGACGGCGATAACCCCGCCGCCGCGCGCTATACCGAAGCGCGCATGACGGCCGCTGCCGAGGCGCTGCTGGATGGTCTGAGCGAGAATGCGGTCGATTATCGTGACAATTACGACGGCACCCTGACCGAGCCGGTCGTGCTGCCTGCAAGCTTTCCCAACCTCTTGGCCAATGGCTCAAGCGGCATCGCGGTGGGCATGGCGACGAATATCCCGCCCCATAACATCGCCGAGCTGATCGACGCCTGCCTGCACCTCATCAAGGTGCCGGATGCGCGCGACGACACGCTGCTGAACTATGTGCCCGGCCCCGATTTTCCCACCGGTGGCGTCATCGTCGAGCCACCCGAGAGCATCGCACAGGCCTATCGCACAGGGCGCGGCAGCTTTCGCTTGCGTTGCAAATGGGAGGTCGAGGATCTGGGGCGCGGGCAGTGGCAGATCGTCGTCACCGAGATCCCCTATCAGGTGCAGAAATCCAAGCTGATCGAAAAGATCGCCGAGGTGATCCAGACCAAGAAAATCCCGATCCTTGCCGATGTGCGCGACGAGAGCGCCGATGACGTGCGCCTCGTCCTCGAACCGCGCAGCAAGAATGTCGCGCCCGAGATGCTGATGGGCATGATGTATCGCAACTCTGACCTTGAAGTCAGATTTTCGTTGAACATGAACGTCTTGATCGACGGAGTTACACCAAAGGTCTGCTCGATGAAGGAGGTGCTGCGCGCGTTCCTCGACTTCCGCCGCGAGGTGCTGCAACGCCGCTCGGTCTACCGGATGGAAAAGATCGACCATCGCCTCGAAGTGCTTGAGGGGCTGATCGTCGCCTTCCTCAACCTCGACCGCGTGATCGACATCATCCGCTATGACGACGCGCCGAAGGCGGCGCTGATGCGCGAAGATTGGGGGCGCGAGTTCGTCCGCGCCACGAGCGAGGCCGATTATGTGCCCCCGGCGCCTAGCGGCGAGGACGGGCTGACCGACCTGCAGGCAGAGTCGATCCTGAACATGCGCCTGCGCAGCTTGCGGCGGCTTGAGGAAATCGAGCTGCTGAAAGAGCAAGGCGCCCTGTTGGAAGAGCGCGCAACGCTGGAGGATCTGCTGGAGCATCCAGAACTGCAATGGGATGCCATCGCAGACCAGCTGCGCGAAGTGAAGAAGACCTTCGGTAAAAGCTCCAAGGACGGCGCGCGCCGCACGCAATTCGCCGAGGCTGGCGAGGTCGAGGAGGTGCCGCTGGAGGCGATGATCGACCGCGAGCCGATCACGGTGGTTTGCAGTCAGATGGGCTGGATCCGCACCATGACGGGGCACATCGACCTTGGCCGGGAGCTGAAGTTCAAGGATGGCGATGGGCCGCGCTTCTTGTTCCACGCCGAGACGACGGACCGCCTTCTGGTGTTCGCCAGCAACGGCCGGTTTTACACCGTTCCTGCCGCCAGTCTGCCCGGTGGGCGTGGCATGGGCGAGCCGCTGCGTCTGATGGTGGACCTGCCCAACGAGGCCGAGATCGTCGATATCCTCATCCACCAGCCGGGCCGCAAGCTGCTGATCGCCTCTTCGGCAGGCGACGGGTTTATCGTGCCTGAAGACGAGGTTCTGGCCCAGACGCGCGGCGGCAAACAGGTGCTGAACGTGCGCGCCCCGGCGCGTGCGGTGGTGTGCAAGCCGGTGCACGGCGATCATGTCGCTGTCGTTGGCGAAAACCGCAAAGTGTTGGTTTTTGATATGTCCGAACTGCCAAAAATGGGGAGAGGTAAGGGCGTAAGGTTGCAAAAGTACAAGGATGGTGGCTTGAGCGATGCCACGACATTCAGCCGTGAGGCGGGGCTGAGTTGGCTTGACCCGGCCGGTCGCACGCGCACTGAAACGGCCTTGGACGAGTGGACGGGCAAGCGCGCAGGCAGCGGCCGCATGGCGCCGCGTGGATTTCCGAGAAACAACAAGTTCACCTGAGCTTTCAGGTGCAATTGTCTGATATCGTGTCGAATTAGTGGGCTCTGTAATAATTTGGGACATTGATGCGATGCCTCCCAAGATATCGCTCATTTGACACCGCCGAATGCACCGCCAGCGTCAAGGCACCCTCTGGACAGGCCTTGGCGCCGCGCGATACTGCCTCGAGAGCCAAAAGCGAAAAGGCGGATCCATGACTTCGATACTGAAGGGCGAGTATCACGGCGGGGCGGCGTCCCTCTTTTGGCTGGGGCTGCGCACCGCGCTGCTGACCGCGTTGACCCTTGGCATCTATCGGTTCTGGGCCAAGACGCGGATTCGGCGGCATATCTGGTCTTGCGTATCCGCCGATGGCGACGCCTTCGAATATACCGGCACGGGAATGGAGAAGTTTCTGGGCTTTCTGGCTGCGATCGTGGTGCTGGCGCTTTATCTGGGCGCGGTGCAGATGATCCTGTTCTACTTTGGTCTGACGTTGTTCGGCTCGGCCGAAACCCAAGCGCAGGCGTTCTTGCAGTTCGGTGCCTTCGGCATCACGTCGCTGGCGGTTCTGCCGCTGATATTTTTCGCTCAATACCGCGCGCGGCGCTACAAGCTTGCGCGCACACGCTGGCGCGGGGTGCGGTTTGGCGTGCTGCCGGGGGCGTGGGGCTATGTCTGGCGCGCGATGGCGCATTGGGCTGTCACACTTCTAAGCCTTGGGCTGCTGTGGCCGCGGATGACCTTCTACCTTGAGAAATACAAGGCGGACCGTAGCTGGTATGGCGATGCGGCGTTTCATCAGGGCGGACGCTGGCAGGGTCTTTATCCCGCGATGAAGCATCTTTTTGTCGGCATGGGTCTGATCGCGCTCGCGGCGCTCTTCGCGTGGGGTGAGGTTTACGTGATGGCGGGGCTCTGGGCTGCTTTGGGCACGATATGGGCGATCGTTGGCGTGCTGTCCTACCGCGTGAGCAGCTTTGCCTATCTTGCCCGGCACCTGACGCTGGGGGCGGGTGCGCCGGACACGGGGTCACTGGATGCGGAGCGTATCACCTTCGAGGCGGCCCCCGAGACGTGGTCGATCCTGTGGCAAATCGTTGGTGGAACGCTGCTGGTGTCGCTTGGCACGGGCCTGGCCCTTGGTTTGCTCGGCCTTTTGCCGATGGGATTGGTCGCGCTCGAGGCCGTGCCGCTTGGCTTTTTGGTGGTGCCGACGGTGCTGGGCTATCTGGTGGCGATGGCGGTGTCTTCCGCCCTTTATCTCACTTGCGTGGCGCAGCCGATCCTGCGGCATGTGACGACGCGCTGCACCCTGACCGGGGCGGACGCACTGGGCAGTATCCGCCAGCGCGGCGCGGATGGCGACACCGATGCCGAAGGCTTTGCCGATGCGCTGGATATCGGGGGGGCGTTCTGATGATGCCGGTGAACGCGCGGTATTATGACGGCGCCTCGGCGGCGCGTCGGGATGTGCGCGTCATGCTTTCCGAAGATGGCGCCGCCCTCACAATTCTTGGTGGTGCGGACGCCGCGCGCGAGGAGTGGCCGCTGACGAGGCTGCGCGCCGTGCCGGGGCAGGCGCGGCGGGGCCAGCTGGTGCTGACGTTGCACCAGCCCGATAACCTCAGCGATGCGATGCCATTGTCGCCCGCGCGGCTTGCCATTCGAGATACCGAATTGATCGCCGCGCTGCGTGCGCGCTGCCCGCATCTGATGTGGCGCGAGCGGCGGCCGCGCGGCATTGCCCGCCTCGCCCGGCGTGCCGGTCTGGCGGTGGCGGCGGTGGCGGTCATGCTGTTTTTCATTCTGCCGCGCATGGCCGATACTCTGGCCGGTCTCTTGCCGATCGAGCGCGAGGTGGCCTTTGGCCGCGCCGTCGTCGGCCAGATCGAGGCGGCGCTGGGCGCGGCCAATCTGGGCGCGCTCGAATGTGATGCGCCCGCGGGCCTCGCCGCGCTCGATAGCATGGTGGCGCGGCTGAGCGGCCCCGCAGACCTCAGCTATGATTTGCAGGTTGCCGTGCTGGATCACGAGATGGTCAATGCCTTCGCGGCCCCCGGCGGGCATGTCGTCATCATGCGCGGCCTGCTCGAGCAGTCGGAGGGCCCCGATGCGGTCGCCGCCGTGATGGCGCATGAGATCGGCCACGTCGAGGCCCGCGATGCCACGCGCCATGCGCTGCGGGCTGCGGGCTCTGCCGGGCTTTTGTCGATGGTCATGGGCGATGTGACCGGCGGCGCTGCTGCTGTGTTCCTGGGGGAGCGTGTGCTACAGGCCAGCTACACCCGCGAGGCCGAAGCGCAGGCAGATGCCTTCGCGCTGGACATGTTGCAGGGCGCGGGCGTCAGCAGCGGCGGCATGGCCGATTTCTTTGACGGGCTGGCCGAGGAGGAGGGCGACATTGGCGAGGCGCTGCCCGGCTACCTTGCGTCGCATCCGGTCACCGCGGCCCGCGCGGCGCGTGCGCGAAACCATGCTGCACGGCAAGGCGCGACGACGCCCATCCTAGATGATGCGCAGTGGCAGGATCTTCGGGCGATCTGCGACTGAGGCGGCGCATGAAACGGCCCGCAGGATACCTTCTGCGGGCCGATCTGTCGGTTGTGGTCTGTTGGCCGCTAGGCGGCTGATTTACTCCAGAGTGTTGCCCTGCTTGATCATGCCGGTGCCCTGACTTTCACCGTCCTGGAACCACTCCAGCTGGTCGCCATCGACCTCTGCGGCGTAGCAGCCGAAATCGGTGCCGGGATAGCAGACGCCCTCATCGGTGATCTCGTAGGTGCCGCCGCCGGTGGCATCCTCGTAGGTGCCGTCCTCGGCGAAGTAGCTGGAATAACCGCCACCGCCCATATCGCCCTGGAAGGTATTGCCAACCAGCGCCTCGCGCAGCTCTTCGGCCGAGGATGCTGCCAGCGCGCCAGAAGTGGCAGCGCCAAGCGCCAGGGCTGCGGCGGCTGCGGTACGGGTTATCATCGAAAGGGTCATTTCAATCTCCTCATGTGTTGAACTCCCGGGAACTAGATAGAGGGATTTCACAAAGATCAACGTGTCACGCGCGCAGGCTTCGCGTTCATGCGCGTATCCTTGCCGCCCCTTCAGATACGGCCCATTCTCTACAGCGGGTCCGCCTGTAGCCAGACACCGCCTTCGGGGCGCAGCGTCAGGATCATCACGGGCTCGGGGTTGCGCCCCGGAACGGGGGTAAAGCGGCAGTGTTTGAGCAAGGTGGCAAGGATGATGACCGCTTCTTGCAGCGCGAAACTCGCGCCGATGCAAATGCGCGGGCCATCACCAAACGGCAGATAGGCGTAGCGCTCTACGTTTTTGCGTTCTTCGAACCGCTCGGGCAGGAAGGCGTCGGGATCGTCCCAAAGCTGATGATGACGGTGCAACGCATAGATTGGCACGATGACCGTATCGCCCCGCCGGATCTGCCGTCCGCAAAGGGTGTCATCGGCCAGCGCGCTGCGCGAAACCATTGCGGCAGGGGGATAGAGCCGCAATGCCTCGTCTGCGATCATGCGAATATAGGGCAGCTTTGCGACATGATCGCCAGTCACAGGCCCATTCCCGCAAACTTCGGTGATCTCGGCGCGCGCTTTGTCCTGCACGCGGTTGTCGAAGGCACAAAGATAGAGCGACCACGCCAGCGTCAGCGCGGTGGTCTCGTGCCCGGCGACGATGAAGGTAAGGAGGTTGTCGCGCAGCTCGGCAGTGTCCATACGTCGCTTGGTTTCAGGGTCTTCGCCCTCAAGCAGCAGATCCAGCAGATCCGGCACGCCCTGGGGGCCACGCTTGCGCCGTGCCTCGACGGCCTCGTCGGCCACCTTTTTCATGTCGCGCATGGCCGAGCCGGACATCATGCGACCGGGGCGCGGCACCCAATCGGGCAGGCCAAGAATATCAAAGAGCGAGATCTTGCCCGCCTCGGAAATATAGGCGTCGATAGCATGATGCACGCCATCTGAGTCAAAGCTGCCGTCGCCCGAGAATGTGACGTCTGCGATGACGTCGAACGTGGTGCGCACCATATCCTCGGCCACATCCACGGCGCGCGGCCCGGCGGCGGCAATGCGCTCGGCGCTGCGCTCGGCGGCGGCCGTCATGATGGGCGCAAGGTTCATCACGTTGCGATGCGAGAAGACGGGCGCGGCCGCGCGCCGCTGCCAGCGCCATTCAGCACCCTCGGCGATGAACATGCTCTGGCCGATGGCAGGGCGCAGAAGGTTCTTGGTGACGAGCGACTTGGGATAGTTCTCGATGTTTTCCAGTAGCACACGGCGCAGCGCGCCGGGGTCCATAACCATGTGCCACCGCTTGCCCGTGCGTCCCGTCACCATCGGCTGGCGCGTTGCGATTTCGGGTATGATGCTCAGCACGTTGCGGCGCGCGGCACCGAGGCTGCCCAATATGCCCATCGGCTCGGTGACCAGCGGCACGCGCACCGGCAGGGCAGGCGCGGCAGTGGCGGTGAATGTGGCTGTGTTGCTCATGCCTTATCATGTAGTGGTTCCGGTCGGCCCGGCAATTGCGCAACTCCGCATTGAGGCGCATTTCGTTGCGGATCGTGGCGGTCTGAGCTATCGCAGGCGGGCACGTCTCTGTCTCAGATCCCGAGGATTGCCGCCCATGTTTCGCATCATTGCCCTTTTTTGCCTCGCGTTTTTTGTAGCGGCCTGCACCAATCCCAATGATCTGGACAAGGCGCCCGAGCCGCTGGGCGATTTTGCACTGGGCCATAACGTGGTCGTCGCGCCAAACCTCACCAAGGGGCCTGTGTCGCGCGATGCGTCCAAGGAGGAGTGGATCGCCTCGATGAAGTCGGCGGTGGATGAGCGGTTCAGCCGCTATGACGGCGACAAGCTCTATCACCTGGGCGTCTCGATCGAGGGCTATGTGCTTGCGATGCCGGGTGTGCCGCTGGTTGCCTCGCCGAAATCCGCGCTGATTATCAATGTGACGGCCTGGGATGACGCCGCCGGCAAGAAACTGAATGAGGAGCCCGAGCAGATCACCGTGATCGAATCGATCTCGGGCGAGACGGTATTGGGCTCGGGGCTGACCCAGACCAAGGAAGTTCAGATGAGAAACCTCAGCCGTAACGCGGCCAAGCTGATCCAGAACTGGCTGGTGCGCCAGAAGTATCAGGAAGACTGGTTTGGCGGGACCGCAGCCGACCGCAAGCCTGCAAAGCCAGCGTCGGCTCCCGCCGATGCGACAGCCGCAGCGGCGGCTTCTGTGCCTGCCGTCGATAGCGAAAGCTGAGGGACGCCAAAGATGTTGGCCTTTTGCCGATTTATCCGAGATTGATGGCTTGATTCCCGCTGCGGTGTCGCGTAATCCGACGATCGGCCATAGGGGTATAGCTCAGCTGGTAGAGCGACGGTCTCCAAAACCGTAGGTCCCGGGTTCGAGCCCTGGTGCCCCTGCCAATTTCCAAACATCGCGTTATGAAATGCGTGCGCCGCTGCGCGCGCCCGCTCATGCGTGTCTTGTTCGGGCGCTGCTCATGTCTGCCCATTTTGTTAGTGATCCCGTCGCCTGCCAAATGCGGCAGGATCCACGCGCGGTGCATCACAATCGACATGATTTGAACATGCTTGCCACAATTTTGCCCAAATCGCGCCGTACCAATATCCCATTCGGCGAATCGCGCAAATAGTGCGGCGGCGGATACGCGTGGGGGCGCGGAACAAAAGGGTCATGCTGCCATGGCATTTTCTGATGATTTGACGACGGCACATGTGCCTTTGCATGCGCTCAGACCGGGTTTGCGACTGAGGCCGCTTGAATCGCGCGGCGGCAAGCTGACCGACGAGGAAATCGACCACGTCATCGCGCGCACGCTGGCAGAGGACCGCCAGATCGAGGCGCGCCATGCGTTGCCGGCGATTGCCAGCCAAGAAGAGATATCGGGCGTCGCTGGGCGTATCGCGCGCCGCGCCGCACGCCAAGAGGGGGCGGCGGCAGCCCGTCTTGATGCGGTCGCGGCCCGGCACCCGGTGCAGAACAAGGCGTATGGCGGGCCAGACATCCGGCCAAGCACCAGCGCCCCGCCTGTCGAGGATCTGACCAAAAGCCGCGGCAGGAGCCTGCCGCGGCTCGGTCCGCGGCCTCGGCGTATCGCCTTCGCGCTTGGGGTGGTCGCGTTGGTCTGGACGTGGCCGGGGTTGGTGTTGGCGGCCTTGTTTGCAAGTTTGCTGCTGGTGCCGTCCTTTATCGTGGCGCTGGGCAGCACTGCGGTCTCGGGCGCTCTCATCCGGCTCTTTTACTGGCGCCATGCCCGCAGTCCCGAGCGGGCCGAGCGGATGCGCGCACGCCTTGATCGGCTCGCCATGCGCATAGATATCGTGTTGGACCGCCTTCCCGAGGGCTGGACGCAGGGGCTTTACATGGCGGATTTCAGCCGTGAAGCATTGCTCGGCGATCTGGATGACGCCGCGCCTGATCCTTTTGAGCGGCTACGCGGCGAGGCGGCACGAAACTAAAGCCACCTCGCGCCAAAGGCGCGGGGCGTGACGGGTGGCCACCTTTTTGCGGACTTGAATTCAGGCAGATTGGCGCGTATGTGCAGCGTCACGGCTCGCAGACGCGCGGCGCCGCAATCAGCAAAAGAAGGCAGCGCATGGCACGCACCAATCCGCTTCAATTCGTTCAGCAGGTTCGCTCGGAAGTCAGCAAGGTTGTCTGGCCCACGCGCCGCGAGGTTCTGCTGACCACGGTCATGGTCTTTATCATGGCGGCGCTTACGGCGGTCTTTTTTGCACTGGTCGACCTGGGGATTCGCAGCGGTTTGCAGGGCGTTTTCACCTTGGTTGGCTGAAGACGGGGGGCTGCGTCCGCAAGGGCGCACACCCAATCGGGTCATGGCCCCTTGAATCCATGGACGAGGCCGGGTATCTGCACGTCAATTCTGCAATGTGGCGCGCGGCGATTCGAGCCCCGCGCCGATTTTGTTTTGAAAACGTCCGGATGTGAGGCTTCGTGCCAGCCCGGACACGCAAGGTAATTCCGGCCCACGCGCCGGACGAGACGGAGACAGGCTCAGCATGGCAAAGCGGTGGTATTCGGTGAGCGTTCTGTCGAATTTCGAGAAGAAGATCGCCGAACAGATCAGGACGGCAGTCGTCGAGAACAACCTCGAAGAAGACATCGACGAGGTTCTGGTGCCGACCGAAGAGGTCATCGAGGTGCGTCGCGGCAAGAAGGTCACGGCCGAGCGCCGCTTCATGCCCGGCTATGTGCTGGTTCGGATGGAAATGTCCGACAAGGGCTATCACATGATCAACTCGATCAACCGCGTCACCGGCTTTCTGGGCCCGCAGGGGCGCCCGATGCCGATGCGCGACTCCGAAGTGCAGGCCATCATTGGCCGCGTTCAGGAAGGCGAGGAGAGCCCGCGCACCCTGATCCACTTCGAGATCGGCGAGAAGGTCAAGGTCAACGACGGCCCGTTCGAGGGCTTTGACGGATCGGTCGAGAATGTCGACGAGGATCACCAGCGCCTCAAGGTGTCGGTTTCGATCTTTGGCCGGGAAACCCCGGTCGAACTGGAATTCACGCAAGTTACCAAGCAATAGGGACTTGCGCGATGCGGCGCCCCTGACCGGGGCGGCGCTGCCCGGAGAGATCCGGGCTTCATGTGGGAGGGCAGGGCGCCGCGGTGCCCGCGTCCGGACCACACAACCTGAGTGGTTCGCGGGCGCGCCCCGGACCTGTTGGAAATGGAAGGAGAGGCCTCATGGCCAAGAAACTCGCCGGGAAGATGAAGCTGCAGGTGAAAGCCGGGCAAGCCAACCCCAGCCCGCCCGTCGGCCCCGCATTGGGCCAGCGCGGCATCAACATCATGGAATTCTGCAAGGCGTTCAACGCCAAGACGCAGGACCTGGAGCCTGGCGCCCCGTGCCCGACCGTGATCACCTACTACCAGGACAAGTCCTTTGAGATGGACATCAAGACGCCGCCCGCGTCCTACTATCTCAAAAAGGCGGCCAAGCTGTCGTCGGGTGGCAAGACCCCCGGCCGCGAGACCGCTGGCTCCGTCACGGTCAAGCAGGTGCGCGAGATCGCGGAAGCCAAGTGGAAAGACCTGAACGCAAACGACGTCGAAGCCGCGATGAAGATCATCGTGGGCAGCGCACGCTCCATGGGCATCGAGGTGAAGTAAGATGGCAAAACTTGGAAAACGCGCTCGCGCTGCACGCGAAGCATTCGCAGGCAAATCTGACCTGACGGTCGAAGACGCCGTGGCCCTGGTCAAGGGCAATGCGAAGTCGAAATTCGATGAGACCATCGAGATTGCCGTCAACCTGGGCGTCGATCCGCGCCACGCCGACCAGATGGTTCGCGGCGTCGTTGGCCTGCCCAACGGCACCGGCAAGACCGTCCGCGTTGCCGTGTTTGCTCGCGGTGCCAAGGCCGAAGAGGCCGAGAAGGCCGGGGCCGATATCGTCGGTGCCGAGGACCTGATGGAAATCGTTCAGGGCGGCAAGATCGAGTTCGATCGCTGCATCGCCACGCCCGACATGATGCCCGTTGTGGGCCGTCTGGGCAAGGTGCTGGGCCCGCGCAACCTGATGCCGAACCCCAAGATCGGGACGGTGACGATGGATGTCGCACAAGCCGTTGCAGACGCCAAGGGTGGCCAAGTGCAATTCAAGGCCGAAAAAGCCGGTGTTGTGCACGCAGGCGTTGGCAAGGCGTCCTTTGATCAGGCGCAATTGGTCGAAAACGTCCGCGCCTTCATCGGTGCGGTCGCCAAGGCCAAGCCGGCAGGCGCCAAGGGCTCTTACATGAAGCGCATCTCGCTGACCTCGACCATGGGGCCGGGCGTGACGATCGACGTATCGGACGCCGTGTCCGAGTGATCGGGCTGAAAGGCTGAGCTTGAAATTTGGAACAGGCCTCGCTTCGGCGGGGCCTGCTTCGTTCTGGACGCAGAAGGACGCGAAGCCCCGTAAACCGGGTGATAGGTTGGCGCATATCCGCTGATCGCGAAGCCAACTGGGCCGTTGCCGGATTTTTCCCTTGATTTATCCCGCAGGGGGGGTTGGCATTCGGTCGCCAACCCTCTAATGGCATCCCAGCAGAGGTGGCTTGGGATTCGCGTTCCATGCCCCTTTGTGTTTCGTCCAAGACGGTGGGTGGGCCTCATGCCCTTAATATCCTGCCCGAGGCGGGAATTGAGATTATCAGCCAGGCGCAAGCCTTGGATGCTTTATCGATGCCCCGTTTACAGGACCAAATGCCGGGCATTCCTGCCTGGCTAAACTGAGCCGGGGGGTGTCCCCCCAAATTTGGAGTAAAACTGTGGATAGAGCCCAGAAAGAGAAAGTGGTCGACGAGCTCGGCCAGATCTTCGAAAGCTCTGGCGTCGTAGTGGTAGCCCACTACACCGGTCTGACAGTTGCGGAAATGCAGGATCTGAGGGCGCGCGCACGTGCGGCCGATGCATCCGTCCGCGTTGCAAAGAACAGGCTCGCCAAGATTGCCCTGGACGGCAAGCCCTGCGAATCAATCGCAGGCTACCTGACGGGCATGACCGTTCTGACCTTTTCCGAAGATCCCGTGGCAGCTGCCAAGGTGTCCGAGGAATTTGCCAAGGGGAATCCGAAATACCAGATTCTCGGCGGCGCTATGGGTGAGAACGCTCTGGACCGTGCCGGCGTCGAAGCCGTGTCGAAGATGCCCTCGCGCGACGAGCTTATCGCTCAGATCGCAAGCTGCATCGGCGCACCGGGATCGAACATTGCCGGTGCGATTGGCGCGCCCGCTTCGAACATCGCAAGCATTCTTTCGACCATCGAGGAAAAGGCCGAAGCGGCCTGAGCCTCGCGCAACTGAATTGCCGGCATGGGCATCCCGCCCTGTCGTTGGAACACATCTAAAACGGAAAGCATGATAAAATGGCTGATCTGAAAAAACTGGCAGAAGAGATCGTTGGTCTGACCCTGCTCGAAGCACAAGAACTGAAAACCATCCTCAAGGACGAGTACGGCATCGAGCCCGCCGCAGGCGGCGCTGTGATGATGGCTGGTCCCGCTGATGGCGGCGGCGCGGCTGCAGAAGAGCAGACCGAATTCGACGTCATCCTGAAGTCGGCTGGCGCCTCCAAGATCAACGTGATCAAGGAAGTCCGCGCGATCACCGGTCTGGGCCTGAAAGAAGCCAAGGACCTGGTCGAAGCCGGTGGCAAGGCCGTCAAGGAGCAAGTCTCCAAGGACGAAGCGGACGAGATCAAAGGCAAGCTGGAAGCAGCTGGCGCCGAAGTCGAAGTCAAGTAATAGAGGGGGCTCGGGCCGGGGTGGTTGCCTCGTCCGACCCCTTGATGATGTGGCTGGATCCGGAGTTTCCGGGTCCAGCCGAACCTGTCTTGGACAGGCCCCATGTGCCATCGCTGCGCCGGTTCACGATACCGGCGCCTTCAGTTGCGGTGGCGGGCGGGGGGCTTATCTCAGGCGAGGTTCGTGTGATCGGGAGGCCGTCATTGGGACGACGGCCATGAATGGATCACACCCCCGCTCTCTCTGATGGCCGTGCGGCTGTGGCCCGACAGCACGCGCGCCCGTTGAGAAAATGAAAGGTGACCAGACACATGGCTCAATCCTATCTTGGCCAGAAGCGTTTGCGTAAATACTTCGGTAAAATCCGCGAAGTCCTCGAAATGCCGAACCTCATCGAGGTTCAAAAATCCTCTTATGATCTGTTCCTGCGCTCGGGCGATCAGCCCATCCCCACGGATGGCGAAGGTATCAAGGGCGTGTTCCAGTCCGTATTCCCCATCTCGGACTTCAACGAGACCAGCGTGATCGAGTTTGTCAGCTACGATCTGGAAAAGCCGAAATACGACGTCGAAGAGTGCATGCAGCGCGACATGACCTACAGCGCCCCGCTCAAGGTGACGCTGCGTCTGATCGTGTTCGATATCGACGAGGATACGGGTGCCAAGTCGGTCAAGGACATCAAGGAGCAGGACGTGTTCATGGGCGATATGCCCCTGATGACGCCCAACGGCACGTTCGTCGTCAATGGCACCGAGCGTGTGATCGTTTCCCAGATGCACCGCTCGCCGGGCGTGTTCTTTGACCATGACAAGGGCAAGACGCACTCCTCGGGCAAGTTGCTGTTTACCTGCCGCATCATTCCCTATCGCGGCTCATGGCTGGATTTCGAGTTCGACGCCAAGGATATCGTGTTTGCGCGCATCGACCGCCGCCGCAAACTGCCTGTGACCACCCTGCTGTATTCGCTGGGCCTGGACCAGGAAGCGATCATGGATGCGTATTACGACACCATCCAGTTCAAGCTGAAAAAGAACAAGGGCTGGGTCACCAAGTTCTTCCCCGAGCGTGTGCGCGGCACGCGCCCCACCTATGACCTTGTCGACGCCAAGACCGGCGAAGTCATCGCCGAGGCCGGCAAGAAGATCACCCCCCGCGCCGTGAAAAAGCTGATCGACGAGGGCAATGTCACCGAATTGCTGGTTCCGTTCCAGCATATCGTGGGCAAGTTCGCGGCCAAGGACATCATCAACGAAGAAACCGGCGCGATCTATGTCGAGGCGGGCGATGAGCTGACGCTTGAGTATGACAAGGCTGGCGACATCACCGGCGGCACGCTGCAAGAGTTGATCGACGCGGGCATTACCGACATTCCGGTTCTGGACATCGACAACATCAATGTCGGTCCCTACATCCGTAACACCATGGCTGCGGACAAGAACATGAGCCGCGAGACCGCGCTCATGGACATCTACCGCGTCATGCGTCCGGGCGAGCCGCCCACCGAAGAGGCTGCATCGGCTCTTTTCGACACGCTGTTCTTTGACAGCGAGCGCTATGACCTCAGCGCCGTTGGCCGCGTCAAGATGAACATGCGTCTCAACCTCGACGCCGAGGATACACAGCGCACGCTGCGCCGCGAGGATATCGTGGCCTGCATCAAGGCGCTGGTTGAGCTGCGTGACGGCAAGGGCGGCATCGACGATATCGACCACCTCGGCAACCGCCGTGTGCGCTCGGTCGGCGAGCTGATGGAGAACCAGTACCGCGTGGGTCTGCTGCGCATGGAGCGCGCGATCAAGGAGCGGATGAGCAGTGTCGAGATCGACACGGTGATGCCGCAGGATCTGATCAACGCCAAGCCTGCCGCCGCCGCCGTTCGCGAATTCTTTGGCTCCAGCCAGCTGTCGCAGTTCATGGACCAGACGAACCCGCTGTCCGAAGTGACGCACAAGCGCCGCCTCTCGGCGCTTGGACCGGGCGGCCTGACGCGCGAGCGCGCAGGCTTTGAGGTGCGCGACGTGCATCCGACCCACTATGGCCGCATGTGCCCGATCGAGACGCCGGAAGGCCCGAACATCGGTTTGATCAACTCGCTCGCCACCTTTGCGCGCGTGAACAAGTATGGCTTCATCGAAACGCCTTATCGCAAGGTGGTCGACGGTCAGGTCACGGACGAAGTGCAATACATGTCCGCGACCGAGGAAATGCGCCACACGGTCGCTCAGGCCAACGCCAACCTCGATGAGAATGGCCGGTTCGTGAACGATCTGGTCAGCACGCGCCAGTCGGGCGACTACATGCTGGCGCCGAACGAGCAGGTCGATCTGATCGACGTCTCGCCCAAGCAGTTGGTCTCGGTTGCCGCATCGCTCATTCCGTTCCTCGAGAATGACGACGCGAACCGTGCCCTGATGGGGTCGAACATGATGCGTCAGGCGCTGCCCCTGATCAAGGCCGAGGCGCCGCTGGTCGGGACCGGGATCGAGGGCGTCGTTGCCCGCGACTCGGGTGCTGCGATCATGGCGAAACGTGCCGGCATCATCGACCAGGTCGATGCCCAGCGTATCGTTGTGCGCGCGACAGAAGATATGGAGCCGGGCGATCCGGGTGTCGATATCTACCGCCTGCGCAAGTTCCAGCGGTCAAACCAGAACAGCTGCATCAACCAGCGTCCGCTGGTCAAGGTGGGCGACACCGTTGGCAAGCATGAGGTCATCGCCGATGGCCCCGCGACCGATATGGGCGAGCTGGCCGTTGGCCGGAACGTCATCGTCGCGTTCATGCCGTGGAACGGCTACAACTACGAGGACTCGATCCTGATCTCTGAGCGGATCTCGCGCGATGACGTCTTTACCTCGATCCATATCGAGGAGTTCGAAGTCGCCGCCCGTGATACCAAGCTGGGGCCGGAAGAGATCACCCGCGACATTCCCAACGTGGGCGAAGAGGCGCTGCGCAACCTCGACGAGGCGGGCATCGTCTATATCGGTGCAGACGTGGAGCCGGGCGATATTCTGGTGGGCAAGATCACGCCCAAGGGCGAAAGCCCGATGACGCCGGAAGAAAAGCTGCTTCGCGCGATCTTTGGCGAGAAGGCGAGCGACGTGCGCGACACGAGCCTGCGCGTCAAGCCGGGCGACTTCGGCACGGTCGTCGAAGTGCGGGTCTTCAACCGCCACGGTGTGGAGAAGGACGAGCGCGCGCTGCAGATCGAACGCGAAGAGGTCGAGCGCCTGGCGCGTGACCGTGACGACGAGCTGGCGATCCTGGATCGCAACATCTACGCCCGTCTGCACGACATGATCCTGGGTAAGACGGCAGTCAAAGGCCCCAAGGGCGTCAAGTCGAACTCGGAGATCACCGAAGATCTGCTGTCGTCGCTGACCAATGGTCAATGGTGGCAACTGGCGCTCAAGGAAGAGGCCGACGCGCAGATCATGGAGGCGCTCAACGCGCAGTATGAGGCGCAAAAGCGCGCCTTGGATGCACGGTTCGAGGACAAGGTCGAAAAGGTGCGCCGCGGCGACGATCTGCCCCCCGGTGTGATGAAGATGGTCAAGGTGTTCATCGCGGTGAAGCGCAAGCTTCAGCCCGGTGACAAGATGGCTGGTCGTCACGGCAACAAGGGCGTGATTTCCAAGGTGGTGCCAATGGAGGACATGCCGTTCCTCGCGGATGGCACGCCGGTTGATTTCTGCCTCAACCCGCTGGGCGTTCCGTCGCGCATGAATGTGGGCCAGATCCTTGAGACGCACATGGGTTGGGCCTCGCGCGGCTTCGGCATCAAGATCGACGAGGCGCTTCAGGGCTATCGCCGCAATGGTGACCTGACTCCGGTCAAGGAGGCGATGCATCTGGCTTATGGTGACGAGGTCTTCGAAGAAGGCATCAAGGACATGAGCGAGCATCAGCTGATCGAGGCCGCAGGCAATGTGACGAACGGCGTTCCGATCGCAACGCCTGTATTCGACGGCGCCAAGGAGCATGACGTGAACGACGCGCTGAGCCGTGCTGGCTTTGACACGTCGGGTCAGTCGGACCTTTACGATGGCCGCACGGGCGAGAAGTTTGCGCGCCCCGTCACGGTCGGCATGAAGTATCTGCTCAAGTTGCACCACCTGGTCGACGACAAGATCCACGCACGCTCCACCGGGCCCTACAGCCTCGTTACCCAGCAGCCGCTGGGCGGCAAGGCACAGTTCGGCGGACAGCGCTTTGGTGAGATGGAGGTCTGGGCGCTCGAAGCTTACGGCGCCGCCTACACCTTGCAGGAGATGCTGACGGTCAAGTCGGACGATGTTGCAGGCCGCACCAAGGTCTACGAGAGCATCGTCAAGGGCGAGGACAGCTTCGAGGCCGGTGTGCCCGAGAGCTTCAACGTGCTGGTCAAGGAGGTCCGGGGTCTGGGCCTCAACATGGAACTCCTGGATTCGGAGGGTGAGGAATAGAAAATTGAACCAATTTTCTAGGCCCGGTTTTCGGATGAAAACCGGGCTATTGCCCTTTCCGGACTACCCAAAATTCGAGGTAACTAAATGAACCAGGAACTGACGAACAATCCGTTCAACCCCGTTGCACCTGCCGCGGTCTTTGATGAAATCAGGGTCTCGCTGGCATCGCCCGAGCGTATTCTCAGCTGGTCCTACGGCGAGATCAAGAAGCCCGAGACCATCAACTACCGCACGTTCAAGCCTGAGCGGGATGGTCTTTTCTGTGCGCGCATCTTTGGCCCGATCAAGGATTACGAATGCCTTTGCGGCAAATACAAGCGCATGAAATATCGCGGCGTCGTCTGCGAGAAATGCGGCGTCGAAGTCACGCTGCAAAAGGTCCGCCGCGAGCGGATGGGCCATATCGAGCTGGCCGCGCCCTGCGCGCATATCTGGTTTCTGAAGTCCCTGCCGTCGCGCATCGGTCTCATGCTGGACATGACGCTGCGCGATCTTGAGCGTGTTCTTTACTTTGAGAACTACGTCGTGATCGAGCCGGGCCTGACGGATCTGACCTATGGCCAGATGCTGACCGAAGAAGAGTTCATGGACGCGCAGGACGCCTATGGCCTCGACGCGTTCACCGCCAACATCGGCGCCGAAGCGATCCGCGACATGCTGGCCCAGATCGATCTGGAGTCCGAGGCAGAGAACCTGCGCGCGGACCTTGCCGAGGCCACGGGCGAGCTGAAGCCCAAGAAGATCATCAAGCGTTTGAAAGTCGTCGAGTCGTTCCTCGAGTCCGGCAACCGTCCCGAGTGGATGGTCATGACGGTGATCCCGGTCATCCCGCCCGAGTTGCGCCCGCTGGTGCCGCTGGATGGTGGCCGTTTCGCGACATCCGATCTCAACGACCTCTATCGCCGGGTCATCAACCGCAACAACCGCCTCAAGCGTCTGATCGAGCTGCGCGCGCCCGACATCATCGTGCGCAACGAAAAGCGGATGTTGCAGGAATCCGTTGACGCGCTCTTTGACAACGGCCGCCGTGGCCGCGTCATCACCGGCGCGAACAAGCGTCCGCTGAAGTCGCTGTCGGACATGCTGAAAGGCAAGCAGGGCCGCTTCCGCCAGAACCTTCTGGGCAAGCGCGTCGACTTCTCGGGCCGGTCCGTCATCGTGACGGGTCCGGAACTCAAGCTGCACCAGTGCGGCCTGCCGAAAAAGATGGCGCTCGAGCTGTTCAAGCCGTTCATCTACAGCCGTCTTGAGGCCAAGGGGCTCAGCTCGACCGTCAAGCAGGCGAAGAAGCTGGTGGAAAAAGAGCGCCCCGAGGTGTGGGACATCCTCGACGAGGTGATCCGCGAGCATCCCGTGATGCTGAACCGCGCGCCGACGCTGCACCGTCTGGGCATCCAGGCGTTCGAGCCGATCCTGATCGAAGGCAAGGCGATCCAGCTTCACCCGCTGGTTTGCTCGGCCTTCAACGCCGACTTTGACGGCGACCAGATGGCCGTTCACGTCCCGCTGAGCCTTGAGGCCCAGCTGGAAGCGCGCGTCCTGATGATGTCGACCAACAACGTTCTGTCGCCCGCCAACGGCGCGCCGATCATCGTGCCGTCGCAGGATATGATCCTTGGCCTTTACTACACCACGCTAGAGCGTGCGGGTATGAAGGGCGAGGGCATGATGTTCTCGTCGATCGACGAAGTTCAGCACGCGCTGGACAGCGGCGAGGTCCATCTGCATGCGCGCATCACCGCCCGCATCCCGCAGATCGACGGCGAGGGCAATGAGATCTTCGAGCGGGTCGAGACGACACCGGGCCGCGTGCGTCTGGGATCGCTTCTGCCGAAGAATGCAAAGGCGCCGTTCCATCTGGTCAACCGTCTGCTGCGCAAGAAGGAAGTGCAGCAGGTCATCGACACCGTCTACCGCTACTGCGGTCAGAAGGAATCTGTCATCTTCTGCGATCAGATCATGACGATGGGCTTCCGCGAGGCCTTCCGTGCCGGTATTTCCTTCGGCAAGGACGACATGGTCATCCCCGACAACAAGTGGGACATCGTCGGCGAGACGCGCGATCAGGTCAAAGGCTTTGAGCAGCAGTACATGGACGGCCTGATCACTCAGGGCGAGAAGTACAACAAGGTGGTCGATGCCTGGTCGAAGTGTAACGATCAGGTCACCGAGGCGATGATGAACAACATCTCTTCGGGCAAGGTCGACGATAATGGTGCCGAGGCCGAGCCCAACTCGGTTTACATGATGGCCCACTCAGGTGCGCGTGGCTCTGTCACGCAGATGAAGCAGCTGGGCGGCATGCGCGGCCTGATGGCCAAGCCGAACGGCGACATCATCGAAACGCCCATCATCTCGAACTTCAAGGAAGGTCTGACCGTTCTTGAGTACTTCAACTCGACCCACGGCGCCCGCAAGGGTCTGTCCGATACCGCCCTGAAAACGGCGAACTCGGGCTATCTGACGCGCCGCCTTGTTGACGTGGCACAGGACTGCATCGTGCGCGAGCATGATTGCGGCACGGACCGCGCCATCACGACCGAGGCCGCCGTCAATGATGGCGAGGTCGTCTCGTCCATTGGCGAGCGTCTTCTGGGCCGCGTTGCCGCCGAGGACATCCTGCGTCCCGGCACGGACGAGGTTCTGGTCAAGGAAGGCCAGTTGATCGACGAGCTGACTGCGGATTCGGTCGAGGAGGCCGCGGTGCAGACCGCGCGCATCCGCAGCCCGCTGACCTGCGAGGCCGAGGATGGCGTCTGCGCCATGTGCTACGGGCGCGACCTTGCCCGCGGCACGATGGTGAACCAGGGCGAGGCTGTCGGCATCATTGCCGCGCAGTCCATCGGCGAGCCGGGCACGCAGCTGACGATGCGGACGTTCCACATCGGCGGCGTTGCCCAAGGTGGTCAGCAGTCGTTCCTCGAAGCCAGCCAATCGGGCAAGATCGCCTTCGACGGCGAGCAGACGCTCGAGAATTCGTCAGGCGAGACGCTCGTCATGGGCCGGAACATGAAGCTTTTGATCATGGGCGAGGGCGATGTCGAACTGGCCAGCCACAAGCTAGGCTACGGCACCAAGCTGCACGTCAAGGCGGGCGACACCATCGCGCGCGGCGACAAGCTGTTCGAGTGGGATCCCTACACCCTGCCGATCATCGCCGAGAAGGCTGGTCAGGCCAAGTTCGTTGACCTCGTGACCGGCGTTGCCGTGCGCGACGAGACGGATGATGCCACCGGCATGACCCAGAAGATCGTCATGGACTGGCGCGCGGCCCCCAAGGGCAACGAGCTGAAGCCCGAGATCATCATCGTGGGTGCGGATGGCGAACCGATGCGCAATGAGGCGGGCAACCCCGTCACATATGCGATGTCCGTGGATGCGATCCTCAGCGTTGAAGAGGGCGATGAGGTCAAGATGGGCGATGTCGTCGCGCGTATTCCGCGCGAGGGTGCCAAGACCAAGGACATCACCGGCGGTCTGCCGCGTGTGGCCGAACTCTTTGAGGCGCGTCGCCCCAAGGACCACGCCATCATTGCGGAAATCGACGGCTATGTGCGCTACGGCAAGGACTACAAGAACAAGCGCCGTATTTCGATCGAGCCTTCGGATGAATCCCTCGAGACCGTCGAATACATGGTCCCGAAGGGCAAGCACATCCCGGTGCAAGAAGGCGACTTCGTGCAAAAGGGTGACTACATCATGGACGGCAACCCCGCGCCGCATGACATCCTGAGCATCATGGGTGTCGAGGCGCTGGCCGATTACATGATCGACGAGGTGCAGGACGTCTATCGCCTCCAGGGCGTCAAGATCAACGACAAGCACATCGAAGTCATCGTGCGCCAGATGCTGCAAAAGTGGGAAATTCAGGACAGTGGGCAAACCACTCTGCTGAAGGGCGAGCATGTGGACAAGGCCGAGTTCGACGAGGCCAACGCCAAGGCGCTTGCCAAGAATGTGCGTCCCGCACAGGGTGAGCCGATCCTGCTGGGCATCACCAAGGCGTCGCTGCAAACGCGCAGCTTCATCTCGGCGGCGTCCTTCCAGGAAACGACGCGCGTGTTGACCGAAGCCTCGGTTCAGGGCAAGCGCGACAAGCTGGTGGGTCTCAAGGAGAACGTCATCGTGGGCCGCCTTATTCCGGCGGGCACGGGCGGTGCGACCCAAGAGATGCGCAAGATTGCCGCCAGCCGCGACAATGTTGTCATCGAAGCACGCCGTGAGGAGGCCGAAGCGGCCGCTGCTCTGGCTGCCCCGGTGGTTGAAGATGTGGCCGAGGCGGGCGCGAGCGAGACCGGCACCGAGTAATCACCGCCACGGTTTGACAAAAGAAGGCCCCGCAGAAATGCGGGGCCTTTTTCGTTTCCCGAGACCGCGCTCGCGTCAAATCACTAGTAACCGTCGGTTTCTGCAGTGTCTTTTACCATGTGTGCAAGCCTACCCGGAGGCTCGTGCATACATCAGGTTTCCTGCGCATTCGAAAAACACTTTACAAAACTAGAATTGTAGTTATTTTATGAGGCATGACAATAACCAGCCCCCATGCCCGCGCGCTTGCCGCCCTCGGACACGACGCACGTCTGTCGATCTTTCGCCTCTTGGTAAAGGCGGGGGAGGACGGGCTTCGGGTCGGCGATATTGGCGACCATCTGGGGCTCGCTCCGTCGACGCTTGCGCATCATCTGTCCGCGCTCGTCGATGCGGGCCTTGTGGTGCAGGACAAGCAGGGGCGCGAAGTCTTCAATCGGGTCGATTTCGCCGCGATGCGCCGGGTGCTTGGCTTTTTGACGTCGGAATGCTGCACCGGGGTGACGGTGCGCCCTGCGGAGGATGTTGCATGAGACGCATAACCGATTTTTCACGGTCAAAAGAAACGGTAAATCCGGAGATTTAGGAATGACAGACACAAGCCTCTCCAATCCTGGCCTTCGGTCCACGCTGAGGCATCTGTGGCAAGACCAGCGCGTGTGGTTTGCGTCGGCGCTGATCCTCGCGGTGCTTGCGCTGTTCGATCCGTCTCAGGCGGCCGATAGCGCGCAATTCGCCGGCCGTGCGCTGTTGAGCACGGCGCCGTTTCTCGTGCTGTCGATTGCCATCGCTGCATGGGCTGGCGCCACCGGCGCTGACAATCTGATCGCCAAGGCATTTACGGGCGCGCCGCTCTTGATGGTCGTGCTGGGAGCGTTGGCGGGGGGTATTTCGCCCTTTTGCTCTTGTGGGGTGATCCCGCTGATTGCCGCGCTTCTGGCCATGGGCGTGCCGCTGTCTGCGGTCATGGCCTTCTGGCTGGCCTCGCCGATCATGGACCCGTCGATGTTTGTTCTGACGGCGGGCGTTCTCGACCTGGAGTTCGCGGTGGCCAAGACCTTGGCTGCGATCGGGCTGGGGGCGTCCGGCGGATTCATCGTGCATCTACTGATGCGGGGCGGGGCCTTTGCCGATCCGCTGCGCGAAGGGATCGGCAATGGCGGATGCGGCGGCGCCAAGATCCGTGCGCCGGGCCCCGTCGTCTGGCGTTTTTGGCACGATGCCGGGCGACGTGCCAAATTTGGCAAGACAGCGCTGAGCACGACGCTCTTTCTCGCCAAATGGCTGACGCTTGCTTTCATCCTCGAAAGCCTGATGCTGGCGTGGATCCCGACCGAGACGGTGACGGCCACGCTTGGCGGTGAGGGGCTGCTGCCCATCGTGACCGCCACCTTGGTCGGGGTGCCGGCCTATCTGAACGGCTACGCGGCGCTGCCGCTCGTGGGCGGGCTGATCGAGCAGGGCATGGCGCCCGGCGCTGGCTTGGCCTTCCTCGTCGCGGGGGGCGTGACCTCGATCCCGGCAGCGATGGCGGTCTGGGCACTGGCCAAGCCGCAGGTCTTTGCGCTCTATATCGGGCTGTCGCTTGCAGGTGCCTTCGCTTCGGGGCTGCTGTTTCAGCTGTGGACAATGACATGAGGCTGCTGAGCGTCGAGATCACGGAGCCTTGCACCGACCCGGTGCTGGCACCCGCCGGGCTGAGTGTGCCGGGCCAAGCGGTGACGCGCCTGACGGTGACGGGCGGCGATATCGTTGCGGTAGCGACCGAGCCGGAGCTTGGGCTGGGCGCTGCGCTGATCGTGCCCACGGGCGGCCCCGTTACCTTGCAATATGCCGTCGAGAAGGGGCGAGGCGCTGCGGGGTATCCCGAGTCGGCGTTTTGGCCGCGCGTCAATCGTCATACGATGCCAGCCGATGCGCTGGCCGCGGCAAGCCGCAGGATTGCTGATGAGGCAGGCGGTGGCCGTGCTGGCATTACCGCGCTTGTGGCAGAGGCGCAGGGACGCTTTGCTTACGCGCATCCCGACCGGAAATTCAACGACGGCCTCGACGTCATTCCCCATCTCTCCTGCGGCCTGACGCCTGGATCTTGCGTGGATATCAACACCTACCTCGTGGCGAGCCTGCGCGCCGCAGGATATGAGGCGGCTTATTTCTATGGCTATTTCTTTCCCGAAGAGCGCGGCTGCAGGACGGATGACGGTCATTGCTGGGTCGTCACACGGCATGAGGGCGAGGTTCTGGAGTGGGACATTGCCCACCACCTGAAGGCAGGTCTGGGGCTGGCGCAGCCTTGCCTGAACCCGCGTCCGGGTGAGCGTGTGGCGTTGACCCACTCGATGGGTCACCGCTATGCTCTGCCGGGGCAGGATGTCGCGCTCAAGCTGCTGGGCGAGCCGGTGCGGTTGCCAGCGGGCGGCGCGCCAGCGTCCGTGACGCTGATTGCCCGGTTGTCGGGCGCAACCGCATCTATGGCCTGAAATCTTCGGTCTGCGGTGACCCTTTGGATGACCACGCCCCGGGAAATCTGTAGGGGTGCCTCGGAGCCGGGGAACATGCGTTCTCTGGCCGAAAAAGGGGAACGTTGCATATGTTGATTACCCTTGGGCTGTTGTTGTCATGCCAGTTGGTGGGCGAAGTCGCCGTGCGCGCATCGGGCACGCCTATTCCGGGGCCGGTCGCGGGGCTGGCGCTGCTTGTCGCGATACTGCTGATATGGCCTGATCTGGCCACGCGGATCCGGCCCACGGTGAGTGTCGTGCTGGCCAACCTGTCGCTGATGTTCGTGCCGGCCGGTGTCGGCGTCATCAGCAATCTGGACGCGCTGGCCGAGGATTGGCTGGCGCTGCTGGTGGTGGTCGTCGGCTCGACGTTCCTTGCGATGCTGGCTGCGGTTGGCACCTTCATCGGCGCCGCGCGCCTTCTCGAGGGGCGGCGGGTGCCATGAATGACGTGATCAGCCTCTGGACGTATCTCTCGGCCAGCCCTCTTTTGTGGCTGACCGCAACCCTGCTGGCCTATATCGCTGCGGATGCTGCGGCCCGGCGCATCGGCTATGCGCCTTGGGCCAATCCCGTGCTGGTCTCCGTCTGTCTGATCGCGCCTGTCCTTTGGCTGACAGGCACCGATTATGGCACCTATTTCGAGGGCGCGCAGTTCATCCATTTCCTGCTGGGGCCCGCCACCGTGGCGCTTGCGCTGCCGCTGATCGACAATCTCGATGCGATCCGCCGCTCGGTCGTTCCCATCCTTGTCGCGCTCTTCGTTGGCAGTTTTGTCGCCGTGATTTCAGCTATCTGGATCGCGCAGGCCCTTGATCTGCCGCGCGAAATCATCCTGTCGATCAGTCCCAAAGGCACGACGGCCCCGGTTGCACTGGGCGTGTCCGAGGCGGTCGGGGGCATCCCGACGCTTACGGCGGTACTGGTCATCTTTACCGGCATCACAGGCGCGGTGATCGTGACGCCGCTGATGAACCTTCTGCGCATCCGCGACTGGCGTGCGCGCGGCTTTGCCGTGGGGGTGGCGGCGCATGGCATCGGGACGGCTCGCGCGTTTCAGGTCAACAAGGTCGCCGGGGCCTACGCCGGGATCGGCATGGCGCTCAATGCGCTTCTGACCAGCCTGATCGTGCCCTTCGTGGTGCGCCTGATGATGTGACCGCAGGGGGGGCAGACTGGGGTCAGGCGCGGCGTCGCGTGGCCTCAGTCGGTAATGGCCGCCCCGTCCGAGCGGGGATCCGGCGCCGACCCCATCAGGCCCGAAGGGTGATGCGCCACCGCGCCGGCATGGCCCGCGAGATCGGAATAGGGCGCGATCATCTCGACGTCATGGCCGCAGCCCTGAGCGCCGCGACCACGCCCGGATCAAAGCGCTCCTCCAGCTTGTGCGGATCAATGCGCACGACCATCGCCTCGATTGCCGTCCCGCCCTCGCGCAGCACGTCGCGGCCTGCCAGCGCCGCCGCGCGATGAGGTGCGGTCATGGCGCCGTTAAATCCCAGTGCAGAATGTAGCATGTCGTCTGATCCGATTTGTTTGGAACGCGCCGCGACCTGCCGCGATGAACCATCCCGTGCGGGGCGACAGCAAGTTTACTTTAGTCTTGCGCCTGAAACTAAGGGCGGCGTCCAGCCTGCGTTTCTCAGTGCCAGCTGCGCCATGCGCCGCCACGTTCGATTATTAGCAACATATGGTCACAACTATCCCATGTGATGCATTTTTTGGCGCCTATGCGCAATATTCGGGCAGTGCGCGTCCGAGCAAAATGTTGTGCCATTTGAAAACTTGTGCCACTTGTTGTGCCTGCGCCGCATTTTCGTCGCTCTCGTGCCGCAGCTCTCGTGGGGTGCGGTAGGGGAGCGACTGTTGGAGATGGCGCAGACAAACTAAAATGGACGTCCAAAAGGGGCGATTCAAACAGGGAGAGGTTTAGCAGGCTGCTGAAAAAGGCCGGTCTCGACGCGGTTGCGAGAACATGATTCACTTCTGGCACGGTAGCGGCAGTGAGGGTGACGATGCGCGGGACGGACGAAGTGA